>DAINBR010000021.1:11263-17596 GCA_036732865.1 Bacteroidota bacterium
ACTTGACATATCGCGGCATGGACGAGTGTTCAGAAAACACCTCGCAAATATTCCCGTCTTCGTCGCTGATCAATTCGCGGTCCCCACGCCTGGACAAGACCGTTCGCTCGAAGGGGGGAAAGAGACCGTTCGCCACGGGGAGCTGTCTGAAGAGCGTGATACCGTCGAGTCCGAAGTATTTCTCGGCTTCGGAATCTGTTGTCACGGTGAGGGGCAGCCCCTGGGAGTGCCAGGTTGAAATGGTTTCGCTCCAGTAACCGAATTCCACGTTTGGCATCCGGTCAGTGTGCTGACCCTTGAGAACAGCCAGTAATTGCTCGCGAACGGTCATGGTACCTTCAGGAGGAGGGTAGAGATTCGGGCGGAACAAGACGCAAACACTGCAAAAGGTACGCAGTCCCGGTACAAACCTCAAGCACCAAACCTCAAGCGGCCCCCATCAAGCGGCAAACCTCAAACGGCCCACCTCAGGCAGCAAATTTCAGCCGGCAGGCGCGCGGCAGTCGCATTCGTGATTATTCTCCCCTATATTGGCGGAGTCAAAATTGGCGGGACCACAGTGATTCATGGACCTGGTCTAGGAGAATGAAGGATAGCATGATGTCTCAACGGGAAGAGCCTTGTTCACGCTCGAATATGATCAGCTATTCTGTGGGGGAATGTGCCAATTCTCTGATAATGAATTCGCTTTTCGGCTTTGCCATGCTGTACTACACAGATGCCCTGGGACTCAAGCATGCTGACGCCGGCATAGCCATGGCAGTGGCCGTGTTCTGGGATGCCATCACCGATCCCGTGATGGGTCATATCACGGATAACACCAGAAGCAGATTCGGTCGGCGACATCCGTACATCCTGCTGGGAGGGCTGGCGGTAGTCGCCGCCTACGTGTTCTTGTGGTATGTCCCCGGTGTGTTTCGAACGAGTGCAGAGACTCTGTTCTGGTATCTCGTCGGCATCAATCTTTTGCAGCGAACCGCTATCACCGTCCTGTACATCCCGTACACGGCACTGGGATTTGAAATGTGCTCCGATTATGGCGGGCGGGTGAAGCTGCAGGGGATCAGATCCGCGATGAACATGCTCGCAAACATCCTTGGTCCGGCGCTGGCATGGTCTGTCTTCTTCTCTCACAACGAAGTTGTCAGGGCGACATCGGTTGAGGAGAATTACTTGCGCATGGGATTGAGTTTCGCAGCTGTTTCCCTGTGCTGCATTCTCTTTGTCGTTGTGGTGACGAGGAAGCATATAAAGGACAGCAGGCATATCGTGACCGAGGGGACTCGTATCGGGGGATTCCTTCGGAATATGAAGGAGATCGTGTCGGATTTCTATCCCCGGTACGTGTTCGTGTTTATTCTCGTCGTCACGGTGGGCATCGCACTCGTCAGTTCATTACAGATGTATCTCTATGAGCATTTCATGATATTCAGCGGTATTGAAAAGTCTGTGGCTCATGGAGGAAGCATGGTCGGTTTCGGTGCGGGTTCACTGTTGGCATCGTTTCTGTCCCGAAAGCTGGACAAGAAGGGCGCTGTGGTGTTTGCGGGATCGCTCAGCATTGGGTGCAATATCGTGCTTGCTGCACTGTTTCTTCCGGGCGTCTTGATCCCCGGGCAGTCCGTGACGATCTCGTCATTTACTATTCCGTACGCGTTCGTCATTTTTGCGCTGCTCCATGGGCTCTACTGGATGGGCAATGGCATTTTGTTTCCCACCGCCACATCCATGATGGCCGACGTTTCCGAAATCAATGAGATCAAGACAGGTATCAACAAAGATGGTGCGTACGCCGCTGTATTCAGCTTCGCACATAAATGTGCGATCTCTATCGCAGTGCTGGCGAGCGGATACAGCCTGACATTGATCGGTTTCGAACCTGGAAAGGAGGTGGTGCAGGGACCGGAGACACTATGGAGACTGTGCGCTCTGACACTCTTGGCTGGTCCGATGATCTCACTCCTCTCGCTGGCTCTCATCAGGCGGTACCCGGTTACTTACGAACTGCTCATGAGTATGAGGTCTCACGGAGGAAAGATCTGAGGAGAGTGTTCACGAGCCGCGTGGAAGAATGAAAGGGCGTGGCCAATTTCAAGCTTGAGGTTCCAATGCCGTGGATATTTTGGGGTGCGCAAATACTGTCACGCGGAGTCGGGGTATGATGGACGCTACCCTCGACTGTCGTGAGCTGGAATACTCAGCACTGAGGAGAGTCTGACATGCGAACGTGGATCCTTACCCTTGCACTCATTTTCGTAGCAGTGGCAGCAGAGGCTCAGTTGACCCGCACAGAAATCACCCGAGCCACGACGCCGCTCGACGACTCAAAACTCAATAGTGACGCGGTACCGGACGTGTCCATCACAGCAGGGCAATTCAAGCGTATTCTCGTCGTACGGGAGAAACACCAAACTGATCTTCTCCAGGGTCTGGAGCGAATAATTGCACAGCACAAGATACGCAATGCGGTGATCCTCTCGGGGATCGGCTCGGTTCGCAGCGTTCACTATCATACAGTAAACAACCGCACCTTTCCTTCAAGGACCATGGACGTGACAGATCCTACCGCCCCGGCTGATATCACGGCTCTGAATGGCTATGTAATTGACGGCAGGGTACATGCGCATGTGACTTTTGCCGATGCGGACAAGGCATTTGGGGGCCACCTGGAACCAGGAACCGAAGTGTTCACTTTTGCCATAGTGACGCTTGGGGAGTTGCAGGATGACATGGACCTCTCGCGGGTGGATGACAAAACCTACCGGTAGGCTCATCGACATCTGTGCCGGGCAGAAGATCCCAATGCCCTGGAATCACCACCGGCCCAGAAGTGAACCTCTCCTCCTGAAGTCGTGTTTCCTGAATGTGAGGATTCCTGAAAACAAACCCTCGCTGCTCGGCAATGGAATTATGACGGCCGTTTGAAAACCCGGATCGGTTGCAGCTGCGCCTTGTGGAAACAAAGCCCGTTCCCAACGGCGTGGTTCTCCTCCGTTATCAACCGGCAAAGAGCCGCTGATGATCTCCGGAATTGTAGCCATTGAGGAAACCCCATGACACCGACAAATGGTCCTGAGCAGGGAAAACAGGCGGCCGTACAATTCCTGCAGCTTGTGGTGGCGGGCCGCATCGATGAGGCGTACGAGCGATACGTGGATATGCACGGCACCCACCACAATCTGTTTTTTCCGGCAGGGTTTCTGGAGCTCCGTCGGGCTATGAGCGAGAACCATGTCCGGTTCCCCACCAAACAACTTCTGGTTAAGCACGCGCTTGTTGACGGCGACATGGTGGCAGTCCATTCGCGCCTTGTGCTGCAGGGAGGTGAGAACGATATGACGGTCGTTCACCTCTTTCGCTTCCGCGACAACAAAATTGTAGAAATGTGGGACCTTGGCCAGACGGTGCCGGCTGATTCACCGAACAAAGATGGCGCTTTCTAGAATGGCGTTTCAACGTTCTGACTCCTGGAAGACATGGGACCTCCACAATCTCCTGAAATCCATCCCTTCGCCTCATCAAAGAAGTGGGAGCGTTGGCTTGCGAAGAACCAGACCCTCGCGGTGGGGGTGTGGCTCCGATTCTATAAGAAGGATTCCGGCGTCCCATCGGTAACCTATGACCAGGCGCTGGAGGTGGCGCTTTCGTACGGTTGGATCGACGGGCAGCTGAAAACCTGCGACGCGGAATCGTGGCTGCGGAAATTCACTCCACGCCGGGCGAAAAGCTCCTGGTCGAAGCGCAACACTGACATAGTCCGCCGCTTGATGAGGGCCGGCAAAATGAAACCTGCCGGCCTGAAGGAAGTCCGGTCCGCGAAAGCGGACGGCCGCTGGGCGAACGCCTATGACCCAGGGAGCACGATGGAACTCCCCGCGGATTTTCTCCGGAGACTTTCCAGAAACAAAAAAGCCGAGGCCTTCTTTCAAACGCTCACCAGGACAAACACTTATGCCATCGCCTGGCGGCTGCAGACCGCCAAGAGGCCGGAAACTCGAGAAAAGCGGATGAATGCCATTCTGGCCATGCTGGCAAATGGAGAAAAATTTCATGCCTGACTACGCTGCCTTTCTGCGTGGCATAAACGTCGGCGGGCACAACCCCGTACCGATGCAAGAGCTGAAAAAGGCGTTCGAGTCGCTCCGGTTCAAGAATGTCCGGACGGTGCTCGCGAGTGGCAACGTGCTTTTCAACGCCCCCGGGGCCGGCGGAGCACCACTCGGAAGGAAAATCGAGGAGAAGTTGGCTAAGACGTTCGGACGCGATATCGACGTGCTCATTCGGACTGTGGAAGAACTGCGGGCTTTGAGCGCATCGCAACCATTCAGGGGAATTCCCGTGACCCCGCAGACAAGATTCTATGTGACGTTTATGTCAAAGATGCCGCGGGAAGATCTTCAGTTGCCTTACACTTCGCCCCGTGGAAACTTCACAATCCTACGCGCATCACGACACGAGGTCTGCAGCGTGCTCAAGCTCACACCGGATAGCGGGACCGTCGACATGATGCAGATTCTTGATAAGAAATTCGGGCGAAAGATTACCACGCGAAACTGGCAGACCCTGGTTCGTATGTTGAAAGCTTGTCAAAAGTGACCCATCTCCTCGCGACGACCTCCTAGTCCAGGACCCAAACGTCGCATTTTTCCCTTCTGGTGTACAATCTCGGCGGCGCTGATGGCGGGTACCGGGAACAAAGTGCAGTATCTGGGGGTTTTGAAGAATGTGCGGCATGTGCGAGAGACGAGAGTCTTGCTCCTGTCTTCCCTCCTGAATGACTAACTCCGTGCAGCTAACCAGTCTATGAATCCCGTCTCCGCGCGGGACGCGCTGACAAAACACCAGCGGGAATCATCATGTTCTACGCATTCAATAATATAAGAGGAGGGTGAGATGAGAGGGAATGAGCAAGGAGTTCAGGAAGTGGCGGTCGGGCAATCCACCGCTATTGACGAGCGCAAGATTGAAGCACTGCTTGGGAAAGCCGTGACGGACTTCGGCGCTACTATCAGCACATCTATGGCTGTTGTCGGAGACAGGCTTGGCTTGTACAAGGCGGTCGCACGCTACGGCCCACTGGACTCAAAGAAACTCGCTTTGATCACCGGGACACACGAGCGCTATGTACGTGATTGGCTGGTGAACCAGGCGGCAGGCGGCTACGTCACGTATGATCCGGAAGCAGACCAGTACAGCATGACCTCGGAACAGAGAGCGCTCATGGCGGATGAAAACTCGCCATTCTACGTTGCCGGCGGCTTCCAGCTCTTCAGTGCGCTCGTAAAGGCGGAGGGACGGGTTCTTCACAATATTCGATCCGGAGACGGCATGTACTGGACGGAGCACGATCCTGGGCTCTTTGAAGGTACGGAACGATTCTTCAGACCGGGCTATGAACAGAATCTGGTTAAGTCGTGGATTCCCGCGCTGGAGGGCATCGAGGCGCAATTGAACGCTGGTGCACGCGTGGCAGATGTGGGGTGCGGACATGGTGCATCGACGATCATCATGGCAAAGGCCTATCCGAAGTCACGATTCTGGGGCTTTGACTTCCACGACGCATCGATTGCACGTGCGAGGCTGGCGGCCGAGGGAGCAGGCGTCGCAGACCGCATCACTTTTGAAGTCTCGGGCGCCACAGAGTTTCCCGGGAAAGACTATGCGCTCATCGCATTCTTTGACTGTCTGCATGATTTACCGGATCCTGTCGGTGCAATTCGTCGGTCACACTCTGCTCTCGCCCCCGACGGAACAGTGCTCATCGTCGAGCCGATGGCCACGGAGGATGTCGCGGGGAATCTCAATCCGGTTGGCAGAATATATTCCGCAGCATCGGTGTTTGTCTGCATGCCGAACGCCATTGCCGGAGGCGGTATCCCGCTTGGAACACTGGCCCCAGAGAAATCACTCAGAGAAGTAGTGAACAAGGGAGGTCTGTCTCACTTCAAGCGCATTGCGGAGACACCGTTCAATCGGATTTTCGAGGCCAAGCCATAACACCTGGCTCCGGGGGAGCGGAAGTCCCGGGTTCTTCGCTTTCTCAATGTATGAAGGCTGTCACGGTTTCCGCCTAAGCCGCCTGCTGCCGCGTGGACGCAGGCGGCAGCCCCCCTCTCATCTTGTGAATGTTGCAGGTCATGACGAATCCATCGATGCAGTGCCCGCCCGTCTTTCCGAGATAAGAATCCCCACTTTTCCCGGCAAAGAATCCACCCGCGTTGAATGTCGCAAGACAGGATGTCGTACGTTCTGGGCGGTGATCGTACACCACTACTTTAACACATCGTTCGCGGCATGGACCAGATGGAGGTAGCCGGCCGCGAGAGTGATGAC
>DAINBR010000022.1:0-17538 GCA_036732865.1 Bacteroidota bacterium
CTTTTAGAGCAAGAGCTACGGAATTCTTTTTTATTTTGCCTGTGCGTGCGAGGGCGGAGAGCGTTGCGACTGCGATATGCTCCGCGTCGATTTCGAAAAAACGGCGAAGCGCGGCACGGGTGTCGCTCCGGCCATAACCGTCAGTCCCGAGCGTCAGGAGCCCACCCGGTACCCACGGAGCAATCTGGTCGGGAACGAGTTTCATGTAGTCCGACACGGCGATGAACGGACCCTTTTCCTGCTGCAGTGTTTCTTCGAGGTACGATCGCCGCGGCGTTTCGTCCGGATGCAGCAAGTTCCACCGTTGGGCGTTGAGCGCGTCCGTGCGCAGTTGCTTGTAGCTTGTCACACTCCAGACGTCGGCTGAGACCCCGAAGCGATCGGCGAGGATTTCCTGTGCGCGCAGCGCCTCCCGGAGAATGGGTCCGCTCCCGAAGATTTGGGCGTGGGCCGATTTCCGGACGGCCGCCGGCCGGAACTTGTAGAGTCCCTTGAGTATGCCGGCTGCAACACCTTCTGGCATTGGCGGCATGGGATAGTTTTCGTTGTACAAGGTCAGATAGTAAAAGACCTCTTCGTTTTCGGCGTACATTCTGCGCAATCCGTCCTGAATGATCACGGCGATTTCGTACGCGAAGGCGGGGTCGTAGGTGAGGAGGTTCGGCACAGTGGCGGCCAGCAGATGACTGTGCCCGTCCTCATGCTGCAATCCCTCGCCATTGAGCGTCGTCCGTCCGGCAGTGGCCCCCAGCATGAAGCCCTTCGCCTTCATATCACCCGCTGCCCAGATCAGATCACCGATACGCTGGAATCCGAACATGGAATAGTACATGAAGAACGGGATCATGCTTACGCCATGGTGGGCATGTGCGGTGGCCGCGGCGATGAACGACGACATTGCTCCCGCCTCGGTGATGCCCTCTTCAAGAACCTGCCCGTCCTGCGCTTCGCGATAGAATAGCAGGGATTCCCGATCGACCGGTTCGTACGATTGGCCCTTCGGCGAATAGATGCCGATCTCCCGGAAGAGCGGATCCATGCCGAAGGTTCGCGCCTCATCGGGAATGATCGGTACGATGTTGCGGCCGATCTCTTTGTTGCGGAGCAACGATCCGAGCATGCGGACCATGACCATTGTGGTCGACACTTCCAACCGTTCCGACCCGCGGAGGAGTTCGGAGAAACTTTCAAGCGAAGGGGTGGAGAGCACGGTCGTGTGCGGAGTCCGCTTGGGCAGCGAACCGCCGAGTGCCGCCCTGCGTTCACGCAAGTACTTCATCTCGGGGCTGTCGTCGGGGGGACGATAGAACGGCGTGTTCACGACATCCTCATCACTGATGGGAATTTCAAATCGCGCGCGAAACTCCCGTAATTCCTTTTCGTTGAGCTTCTTCTGCTGGTGCGTGACATTCCGTCCTTCGCCCGCTTCTCCAAGGCCATACCCCTTGACGGTCTTGGCAAGGATCACCGTCGGCCCTCCTGTGTGTTCAACCGCCGCCTTGAAGGCCGCGTAGACTTTCTGCGGGTCGTGTCCACCCCGGCGGAGCTTCCGTATGGCGTCGTCGCTCAGATGATTCACCATATCGAAGAGCTTGGGATACCTGCCGAAGAAGTGCTTGCGGGTGTAGCTGCCGGGCTCCACAGAATATTTCTGATAGTCCCCATCTACTGCTTCCTGCATCCGTTTCAGCAGCCAGCCCTCATGGTCGGCCGCAAGCAGCGGATCCCAGTCGGCACCCCAGATGACCTTGATCACATTCCACCCTGCACCACGGAAGGAAGACTCGAGTTCCTGGATGATTTTGCCGTTGCCGCGCACGGGGCCGTCCAGCCGCTGCAGGTTGCAGTTGACGACCCAGATGAGATTGTCGAGATGCTCGCGCGAAGCAAGCGTCAAGGCACCCAGTGTTTCCGGTTCGTCGCTTTCCCCGTCACCCACGAAGCACCAGACCCGTGGCTCATCGCCGCGAAGGAACCCTCGCGCTTTCAAGTAACGGTTGAATCGCGCCTGATAGATCGACATCAATGGGCCGAGACCCATCGACACGGTGGTGAACTGCCAGAAATCCGGCATGAGATAAGGATGGGGATAGGACGACAGCCCGTGCGGTGAGGTTACTTCCTGGCGGAATGCATGGAGTTGTTCCACGCTCAGCCGGCCTTCAAGAAATGCGCGCGCATAAATCCCGGGCGACGCATGCCCCTGAAAGTACACCATGTCCGCCGCGTGTTCACCGTCGCCGCCGCGAAGGAAATGATTAAAGGCAACCTCGTAAAGAGTGGCTGCCGATGCGTAGGTGGAAATGTGCCCGCCAAGCCCGCCATGCAGGCGATTGGCGTTCACAACCATCGCCATGGCATTCCAGCGCATGTAGCTTTTAATGCGCCGCTCGATGTCGCGATCTCCGGGATAGTCCGGTTCATCCTGCGGGGCAATGGTGTTGATATACGGTGTTGTCACCGACTCGGGGACATGCATTCCGGCTGCCCGGAGCCGTTCTTTTAACCGCTCAAAGATCAGCGGCAGCCGCGCCGGCTCCTGATCGCGCAGCAAAGACTCCAGCACAAGCTCCAGCGAATCAAGCCATTTGTCCTGTGGCTCCTGGCCGTCTTGCGGTACTGCAGCCGGTTTTGTATGTTGAGTGTCCACGATGTCTCACCTGTCAGTAGTCATGATGAAAAACGACCGCTCCACCCGGAACTTCCAGAGGAATGCGCATGCGGTACTTTGACCGCAGCTTCGCGACACCTGAGGAAGAGCTGGCATGCGACGAAGTTCTCCTCGACATCTGTGAGGAGAGGACCGATGGTGAAGTGCTGCGGGTGTGGCAACCCCGGTGCCAGTTTGTCGTCCTGGGGTATTCCAATGAAGCGGCCCGGGAGGTCAACCTGGCTGAGTGCGCGGCCGAACAGATCCCTGTCACTAGGAGAACAACCGGAGGGGGGGCAATAGTTCAGATGCCCGGATGCCTGAACTATGCGCTCGTGATGCGGCAGGAGAGCCACCCAGACCTCTCGGGAATCGGCGGAACAAACCGGTTCATGCTCACACGACTCGCGGCGGCGCTGAGCACCGTGACGCGCGAGCCGGTTGTGCCGCGCGGGCACACTGATTTGTGCGTGGGGATGCGGAAGGTCGCCGGAAATGCGCAGCGCCGGAGGGCCCGGGCACTGCTGTTTCACGGAACACTGTTGCTCCATGCCAATATTCCCGAAATCGAACGGCTGCTCCCTTTCCCCTCAGCCCAACCCGGTTATCGGATGAATCGGCCACACCGGGAATTCCTGGCGAATCTCCAGGTCGATCCCGCGGCGGTCACGGCGGCGCTGCAAACCGCCTGGCACGCCCACACGCCGTACACAGCTCCCTTCGAAGAACGCCTCGCCACTCTGGCACGCGAGAAATACGGCAGCCGGGAGTGGACCATGCGGAAGTAGATTCCTCGCCGGCGCTCCAGTGTCAAATCTCTTCTGCCGCGTTGCGCTCCATCCACCCCACTTTGCCGTCTGCGAGCCGGATCTTCACCCATTCGTTCACACTGTCGGTGATCCGCACTTTGACTCCCGCGTGGAGTACAAACGCGTCGCTGCTCTTTGCGTCGGGAGAATTCTTGATGGTCGTGATGGGCGCGAGGACAATCGCTTCATCGGTCCTTTCCGCCTCTCTTGCCTTGTCAATGAGAATCACGACGGAAGCGACAAGGAACACACCGATGACGAGAGTTGTGATCATTCCCACCTTGCGCAGAGCATAACTCCTCGCCAGGACCACCGTCACAACCGCACCTGCGGCGAAAAGCAGCAGCACGTACGCCGTCCAGGTAATCCCGGTCAACGAAAACCATCCCTTGATGCTATCCCATGTGTCCCAGATGAACAGCCGGGGCGTCTCTTCGATCCTGTCGACAATCAGCAGGTTTGCCAGTTGAAGATTGTGCCGCAGGTCATCATCCGTCGGCAACAGACGCAGGGCGCGCTCGTAGCAGAGGATCGCGTTACCCATATTCCCCTGCTTGTAGTAGGCATTACCCAGATTGAAGTAGAGTTCTCCACTGGTCAGGCCGGTTTTCAGGATTGACTCGTAGCGTTCAATCGCCGCACCGAAATTGCTTTGCTGGTAGTAGCTGTTGCCCTGCTGGAAGAGCTGTTCCGGGGTCTGCGCGCCTGCATATAACCCTGCCAGAATAATGAGTATCGCCGTAGAGAGTCCTCGTCGCATCATCGCGCTTTCAGAGTGCGTTCAAGTTCTACAATGATCCGCTGTGCTTCGTCGAAGACGCGCTGCATCGCACCAAGTTCGAGACTGGTTGGCGCGAAACGCGCCATGTCGCATGATTCCAGCACCGTGCGCAATGAGGCCGCACGCTCCGGCGGAACACCCCGACGGGTCAACTCTGCAACTGCCCCCTCGACTGAATACTCCGCCTGCGGGATACCGAGTTTGTCTCCAAGATACTTCCAGAGAGCACGCGACACCTCCGAATAGAAACGGAGGCGTTGTTTGGAGGAAGGGGTACTCAGCTGACCGGATTTTTCCTTCAGCAGGTACTCCGCTTCCTTGAGACCCTTCTGCGCCACCCTCATCGCCTTCCGGTTGCGGTAGCCGGCTTGATCAAGCATGACGATCTGCTTCTGCCGGGCGTACACGAACGCTCCCACCATTCCTGCGAAGGGAAGGAACAGGGCGACCAAGAAGAGTGTACTGGAAAACGGACGATCCCCTGCACGATGGAACCGTGAGCCGGTGACTTTGATGTACCGGATATCCTGGTTCAGCAGGCGCACGTCTTCCCGGGTCACGCCTGCCATCGTCGCCGGCGCCGCGGTGCCCTGTTCAACATTCAATTCGATCTGAGGGGATCTCAACCGTACGTACTCCCGTTTCCCGATGTCA
This sequence comes from Bacteroidota bacterium, assembly GCA_036732865.1. Classification (GTDB taxonomy): domain Bacteria; phylum Bacteroidota; class Ignavibacteria; order UBA10030; family UBA6906; genus Fen-1255. The sequence continues at coordinate 4,895 of DAINBR010000022.1, forward strand.
AAATATGAAAGGACGATCGGTTTGATCACCTTCAGCCCGGGATAGCGCGGGATGACCAGGTATTCGAATGTTTTGCTTCCGCTGATGCGGGACTGTGAGCGACTGATACTCTCGGAGACCTTCGGGCTGTACTGTTCAAAATCCGGCGGCAGCTGCACGATGGGCCCTTCAAGCAGTTTGATATTCCCCGTGCCCGAGAGAGTCACTTTGATGGATACGGGTTCGTTCGTCCGTGTCGTTTTCTTGTCGACCGACGTGCTCATGGCCAACTGCCCGACTCCCCCCTTGAAGTCGGGCGGCGCGCCCGGAGGCAGCGGATCCACCCTGATCTTGATGGGATCGCTCGCAACGGTGTAGGTCGCGCTCCTGCCGAATGGATCCCGGAAGAATGCATCAAAAGGATCACTCGAGCGGGCATACGGAAGCTGCACGGTGGTCTGAATTTCCATCGGCCCCACTTCCAGGGCGCCCGCCTGAGTGGGAAACAGCGCGACACGCTTGATCACGCCGACACGATAGCTTTTGCCGCCCACCGTTTCATTTGTCAGCGAAATGTTTTTGGGCGTGTCCGTATCTTCGCCCCAGAATCCCGTCATCGTCGGATTCTTCGTGATTCCGTAGTTCGACACCGAAACCCGCGTGTACAGCCGGAAGACCAGATTGACTTGCTCGCCCTGGAGTACGTGAGTCCGATCGACTGTAGCGCGGAGGAAAAGGTTGTCACCAAGTTGCACCGCCTGATCCTGAGCGCCTGCCTGCTGCTTCGCTTTGGGAGATGCCTTCACGACTTCGATGGAGATGGGTTGACACTGCAGTACTGCTCCCCCCGCCTCGATCGACGCCGCGCCGATGGTGAATTTCCCGATTTCCTTCGGCTGCAGGATATACGCGTAACTCACGGTCGAAGAGACCGAGCCGTTGACGATCTGCATGCTTGAAGATTGATTCGGCCCGGACATGATGTGAAACTTTTTGAGGTCGGGCAAGCGGAGATTCTTGCCGCCTCCCAAAGCACTGCCCGTGAGTGTGAATGCAAGCGTAAATTGTTCACCCACTCCTACCTGGGTCTTGTCCACATGGGCTTCGAATGTCGTCTGCCCGGCTGCCAGCGTGGCCATCAGGAGCACGAGGACTGACACGCCGGGAACTCGTACGATGTTCATATTACCAGTCCTTTTCACTGCGCGGTCTGACAGCAGCCCGTGACCGCAATTTCTTCTGCACTTCCCGCTCGTTGTTCTCCAGCACGGCAAGAATGCGCTCCGCTTCTGCCTTGGAAATCTGGCGCTCCTGTTGCCGTGGCTGTTGCTGCTGTTGCTGATCCTGCTTCTGCTGCTGTTGTTGCTGCTGTTGGTCGTTCTGATCCTGGTTTTTTTGATCCTGCTTGTTCTTCTGATCCTTGTTCTTGTCGTTGTTCTTATTTTGCTGTTGTTGTTGCTGTTTGAGCATCCTGAGAGCATACGAAAGATTGTACTTTGCGTCGGCGTCGTCGGGATTGAGTTTCAAGGCATTGATGTATCCCTTGATGGCACTCTGATAGTCCTGTCCCTGGGCAAAGGCATTGCCAATATTGAAGTATGCCTGCGACTGCGTCCGCGTATCGTCGGTCGCACGCAGAACATTCTCGTACTCCTTTGCTGCTTCGGCCGGTTTGTTCTGCTTGTACAGCGAGTTGCCGAGATCATAGGTCGCGTACGCCTGGCCATTCTCTTTTTCCAGGGCTTTCCGGTAATTGACCTCGGCATCCGTGTACTTCCTTTCCTTGTAGAGGTCGTTCCCCTCGTTCACAAGGGAACGCACCGACTGGGCCGGGGTTGTCGTGCAACAGAGGAGCACCACCGCGATGCTCCAGAGGCCATTGGTCATGATCTTCATTCGCCCGCCACCTCCTCCTTCCGCAAGAACCGTCCAAGTGAAAACCGTTGATTGACTTTTTCTGAGAGCAGGAACTCCATCAGGAGGAGCAGGAGTGCAGCGGCAATGAACCACTGGTACCGGCTCTCATAATCGGTGAATTGTTTGACGCCGAATTCCTTTTTCTGTAGCGCGCTGACATCCTTGTAGATGCCGTCCAGTTCGTCCTGTGAGGTCGTGGCCCGGAAATACTTGCCGTTGCCGATGGCCGCAAGTTTCTCGAGCGTGACTTCGTCCAGTCGGGAGACCACCACCGACCCTACACGGTCGCGTTTGAAGTCGGTCTGTTGTCCGGAACTGCCGTACACAGGGATGGGCGCGCCGTTGGGGGAACCCATGCCGATTGCATAGATGAGGATCCCCTTGCCGGCTGCTTCCTGCGCAGCCTCCATCACTTCGCCTTCGGTATTCTCTCCATCGGTAATAATAACGATAACCTTCGTCGTCGGTTCCGTGAAGTCAAACGATTCCACGGCGCGGCTGATGGCCAGACCGATTGCCGTCCCCGGGAGGCCGACGGCATCGACGTCCAGAACGTCGAGAAACAGGTTCGCGGCACTGTAGTCCGTGGTGAGCGGGAACTGCGTGTAGGCTTCGCCGGCAAAGACCACAAGTCCGATGCGGTCCCCGCCGAGTCGGTCAATAAGATTCCGGATTTCCAGTTTGGCTTTTTCCAGACGGCTCGGCTTGATATCTTCTGCCTTCATGCTCAGCGATACATCCATGACGATGAAGATATCCACGCCCTCCTGTTTCACCTCCTCGAGCCGCGTGCCGATCTGCAGATTGGCAAGAGCCAGGATGATCAGTGCCATGGCTGCGAGAAGAAGAGCGATCTTCACGGGTCTCTTGAAGCGGCTGGCTTCGGGCGCCAGCCGCCGCATCATCTCCGGCGTGCTAAACGTTTTGATGGCGCGGTGACGGGCGCCGTGCACCACAAACGCCAGTGCCACCAGTAGCGGCACTATCGCCAGAACCCAGAGATATTCTTCGTGCAGGAAGCGTAGCATTCAGGGCAACTTTCGTAAGACCAAACCCGACAGAACCATTTCCAGCAACAATCCGATCAGTCCGGCCCAGGCCCACGGTCCGAAGGTATCCGTGTACGACCGGTACGACTTGACCTCCATACGCGTTTTCTCCAGTTTGTCAATTTCCGAGTAGATCTCTCTGAGCGTGCGGTTGTTCGTGGCCCGGTAGAAATTCCCTCCGGTGACGCTCGCGATGGACTTCAGCGTCTTCTCGTCGACATCAACGGGTATGTTCTGATAGCGTATGCCGAAAGGCGTCTGTACCGGGTAAGGTGCTTCTCCCACGGTGCCGACCCCCACGGTGTAAATACGAATGCCAAAGGTCTGTGCAATGTTGGCTGCGGTGAGTGGATCGACTTCGCCGCGATTATTCACGCCGTCGGTGAGAAGGATCATCACTTTGCTCTTCGCCTTGCTGTCCTTCAGCCGGTTGACCCCCTGAGCAATCGCCATCCCGATCGCCGTCCCGTCTTCCACCATGCCAGGTTTCACCTGCTTCAGCAGGGTGCGGAGCACGCGGTAGTCGAGCGTCATTGGGCACTGCGTGAAGCTCTGGCCGGCAAAGATCACGAGCCCGATCCTGTCATTTGCGCGCCCCTCGATGAAGCGCTGGGCAACTTCTTTTGCCGCCTGAATCCGGTTCGGCTGAAAATCCTCGGCCAGCATGCTGCCGCTGATATCGAGCAGAAGCGCGATATCGATTCCCTCGGTGTAGATGTTTTCGCTCTGCGAGCTCAACTGCGGCCGGGCGAGGGCGACAATCAACACGGCGAGTATCAGCAACCGGACTATCGCCGGGACGTGGCGCAGCCGCTCTCGCAGAGTCGGTTTCGTGCCCTTGAATGCATCCAGTGTCGAGTAGCGGATGTCGCTGCTCATGGCACGGTGCTTCCAGACGTACCAGTACGCCAGGAGCGGGATCAGCAGCAATCCCCACAGCACAAGGGGATTGGTAAAGACGGTGTTAGGATTCCACATCGCCCTTCACCTTTCCGCTGCCGCCGGCTACGGGGGCCATGCCCTGCATTTTTGTCTTCTCAACAAACGCGATGACCCCGCGGAAGGAGTCTTCATGGTCCGTCACCGTTGGATGGTACTTGGCAAACTTCACCAGGTCCGCGCGGCGCAGGATGACTTCCGCAGGTTCTAAAAGGCCGTCACCGACCTGTGCGGTGCGAAGGCCCGCCAGGGTCTCGTCGGTGGTTTCCTCGAGCGATGGGACGTTATACCGTTGTTCAATATACCGTCTGAAGATTTCCGTGAGTTCCGAATAGTACTCCTTCACCAATCCCTGCTGCCAGAGTTTCTTCGCCTTCAGGTCCCCCAGTGCTTCGAGCGCAACCAGGTGCGCGGGCCGGGGCGGCGGCACATATACTTCTCCCGCAAGCTTCCGCCTCCGTTTCTTCCACCACCGGTAGCCCAGATAGCCAAGCCCCGCCGCAAGCAGCGCAATCGCCGCATACAGCGCAATCTCCTCCCACGACATCGGAATATCCAGCGGCGGCTTGATATCCCGAAAGCTCGCACTGGTGTCCTGCGGGACAGTGTGGATTGTGACGAGCAGTTGGTTCGTCAACGCAAGGTGCGAGGCGGTATCATTCGGCAGAAAGTACAGGAACGGCAGGGGAGGAATCACCGCGTCTCCTGAATCGTACCTCGCCAGAACAAACTGCATGGTGCTGGTGGAATCAGTCGTCGCTTCGATCCCGCTCCGCCCGAGAACGACGAACCCTTCGATGGTATCGCCGACCATCGGCTGGATCGTGAGCCCTGCGGAGTGATGCAGGTCAACGTTGACACGAATTCTATCGCCGACAATATACGAGGTGGAATCAACACGCGCCCGGGCAGACACGCGTTGTGCCTGAACATCGTGCTGCAGGAGCGCAAGTACTGCCACACCGAAAATCGCCACGATTGCCATCCGTGCCGTCACAGCCTGCGCTCCCTCAGTTTAAAGAAGTCAACGATCGGTTTGATGTAGGGCCGGTCGATCCGGATCGGAATGGAGTCAACTTTGCTGCGCATGAACAGCGATCTGCGATGTGCCCGCCGTTGCTGCCAGTAGGTGAGAAATGACGAGCGCACATGACGGTCGCCGGTGTCAATCCACCGTTCCCTGCCGGTCTCGGCATCGCGCAGGTTGATGAGACCGACCTCCGGCAGTACTTCTTCACGGGGGTCGGACAGCTCCACCGCGATGACGTCGTGTTTGCGGCTGATGACCCTGAGGATCTGCTCGTACCCCTCATCCAGGAAATCAGAGATCAGGAATGCAATGGTCCGCTTCTTGTGCACGTGGTGGAAATATTCGAGTGCGCCGCGGATATCCGTCTTGGCCCCGCTCGGCTGGAACGAAATCAGCTCACGGATGATGCGCAAGATGTGCGCACGTCCCTTTTTCGGAGGCACGAACATCTCTACGTGATCCGTGAAAAGAATCAGGCCGACCTTGTCATTATTCTTGATGGCGGAAAAGGCAAGGACGGCACAGATCTCCGTCGCGATGTCGTTTTTCGTGGCACGGACGGTGCCGAAGTCGCCGGAGCGACTGAAATCCACGACCAGCATCACCGTCAGCTCGCGCTCTTCTTCGAAGATCTTGACGAACGGATGATTGAACCGTGCCGAGACGTTCCAGTCGATGCTCCGGATGTCGTCGCCGTACTGGTATTCCCGCACTTCGGAGAATTCCATGCCCCGGCCTTTGAAGACCGAGTGGTATTCCCCGGAGAAGACCTGGTTGACCAGACCCCGGGTCTTGATTTCAATCTGACGGACTTTTTTGAGGAGTTCTCGGGTGTCCATGCGTTATTGCGCCCTGGCACGAGACTTCATGGCACTTCTATCTTGTTCAGGATCTCCTGAACGACCTGTTCCGAAGTTACTTCTTCTGCTTCGGCTTCATATGTCACGGCAACGCGGTGGCGCATCACGTCGAGGCAGATCGAGCGGACGTCCTCCGGAATGACGTACCCGCGCCGTTTGATGAACGCGTACGCCTTTGCACCGAGGGCGAGATTGATCGACGCTCGCGGCGACGCGCCGTAGCTGATGAGCTGGGCCATGTTGGGCAGATTGTATTGCTTCGGATTGCGCGTGGCAAAAACGATATCAAGGATGTACTTCTCTATTTTCTCATCCATGTAGATCTCGCCAACAACACTCCGGGCCTTCAGGATGTCTTCGGGGCTCACGACCGGACCCGGAATTCCGAGAGTCCCAGTCACGTTGGCCCGCATAATCAGCAGTTCTTCCTCTTTTGAGGGATACCCGATCTTCACCTTGAGCATGAAGCGGTCGACCTGCGCCTCGGGCAGCGGATACGTGCCTTCCTGCTCGATCGGATTCTGCGTGGCAAGTACAAGAAAGGGCTCGGGCAGCTTGAACGTGTGCTCGCCGATGGTCACCTGTCGCTCCTGCATTGCCTCCAGCAGGGCGCTTTGCACTTTCGCCGGGGAGCGGTTGATTTCGTCGGCGAGGATGAAGTTGGCGAAAATTGGCCCCTTCTTGGTCTGAAATGACCCATCCTTCTGGTTGTAAACAAGCGTGCCGATGAGATCAGCGGGCAAGAGGTCGGGCGTAAACTGGATCCGCTGGAATTTCGCCTGAATCGCTGCCGCGAGCGTCTTCACACTCAGCGTCTTTGCCAGGCCCGGCACCCCTTCGAGCAGAATGTGCCCGTTGGAAAGGAGTCCGACAAGCAGGCGTTCGACCATATGTTTCTGGCCGACAATGACTTTGCCGATCTCCATTTGAAGAGTGTCGACAAACGCGCTTTCACGCTGGATCTTCTCATTGATGGCTTTAATGTCGAATGCCATGGAACCTCCGGGTCGTACGTGGGACGTTGTATCAATGTGAACATTAATTGTACAAAAAACGGGGCAAAATTGAAAGGTGGATGATTCTCCCTTGCACATTGGACACACCACGGCGGGGTATGGCTTACGCGAAAACCGGGAAAATGAATGAGATTTAACTGAGGGGAGAAATCAGAACTTCCAAAACCTGTAGGCGTCCTCGGCGTTCGCTCGGAATTCCTTCATCAGCTCTTCCGTTCGGCGGAGCAGATATTGCCGCACTTCGATCAGTGCCATCCGGCCCGTTACGGGGCGCCTGGATTCATATGCAACCATCCCACGCAGCACCACCACGATATCCTGGATTTTCCCCATCGCAGTCTGATACGCATCGAGCCGCGAACGAGTCGTAGCATTCATCCAGGGAAGAAGCGGCGCGAGTATCTCCAGCGAATAGCGGTACTGCTTGAACGCCACCCTCAGACGGTGGACCGTAGAGGGATCCGTATTTTGGAGAGACTGAAGTCTTCTGACGACGCGGGCATATGCGGACGCCAGCGCACCCATAAGGACGGCCCGGTGTGCAGAAGCAAGTGCGGAATTGATGCCGATGGCCAGGAAGAGATTCTCAGCCTCAGTAATGGCTCCCCTCAAGCCACGGACATCGAACAGCCGGAGGTTCCTTCCCACCGAACGCAAGAGGTCGCGTTCCTGCACCCTTATGCTGCGCTGAACCATACCCGCCGACGGGAATGCGGCTCGAAGCCTTCCGAGCGCCATAGAGCAAATGTGCGCATCGCGAAGTGCATTCAATCCCTTGAGGAGCCTTCGAAGCACCCTCCGCTTCTTCTGGAGAAGGGGTATCTCCGTAATCTCCGACATCAGATCCATCACGGCGATCAGACGGCGTGTCGCCACGCGCAGGTCATGCACTCCCGGCTCGCTGGGGCGTCTCCGGACCCGCGAAAGCTGCCGGACAAAATTCTGTTGCCTCACCTCCAACGCTTCGATGAGCATAGCGCACGTATCTGGCGGCACCGGTGTACTCCGCAAACGCGAAACGGACATTGAACACCTCTTCACACAACAGCGGATGCAACGACGAAATGTATCGCGTTTACAACGACAGCGAGTGTATCATCGCATCAAATTCGGCTGATACAGCCTCGATGGTCTTGGCCGGACCGGTGAGTTTAAAAAACACGGAACCATGAGGCCCTTCGACAATCGCACCGAGCAACCGGAAGTTCTCTTTCTTTCCCGACGACGCCATCATCGGCCCGCTCGGGGCAAGATATGTTCCGGCGATACGCACGACGGTGACTTTCATCCCGTTGATCTCCAGCGGCTCGCTCCTGGGACCTTCGGCTTGCTCGAATTGACCGGCCCAGCGGGATATGTTCGACTCGAGATCCCCTCCCACACCCGGACCGAAATGGAACACTGTGCACTCGCCTCCCTCCGCATCTCCGGATCGCGCATCGACCGTGTAGGTGGCAACTCGCATCTCCCTCGCCGGCCCGACGGTCCAGGTTTTCGGAACACTCCACGTCAGACCCGGAACCTGCCCCTTCGCCTGACCCAGCAGTTCACTCCCCGGCACATCTTTTTTGCAGCCACCGGACGACATCAGCAGTGCTATGAGCGAAATTCCTATCGACCACCGGTATTTCATCGTTATGCCTTTCACGATTGAAGGTGAAATTGAGAGAAAACGTCATCGCCAAATCCGGCCCCTCTAGGGTTGTGTAATCCGATTACGATCGATCCGGACATGCTCTATCCCCACAAGGAGGAAAAGCGGCCAGAGCAGGTCAATGAACTGTGCTGCGATAAAAAGGGTGCCGAGAGATGTGCGTGGAGCCGCTTTCTTCGCGGCCAGCGCAACTGCAAAGTGCCCGATGAACATTTGTGCTGCCTCCTGTCACGATCGGTCGGCTGGAGACGACTCGCGCCCGCCTCATCGCACCACCGTCATCCTTTTCGCTTCGCTGTGAGTCTCCCCGTTCCCGCTGATCCGTATTCTATAATAGTAGACACCGCTTGTGAGGCCGGCCGCGGTAAACGGTACGGCATAGTTTCCCGGATCCCTGGGTTCATTGACCAGCGTGGTCACCTCGCGGCCCAGCACATCGTACACACCAAGCTCTACCCAGCTGGAGCCGGAACTCCACCCCGGAGAGCGTTCCATTCCACCCGGAACACTAAACTCTATGGTCGTACTCGGGTTGAACGGATTCGGGTAGTTTTGTTCGAGAGAAAACAACGACGCCGCATCGGAAGTTTCCTCCGTCATGGCGACCGCTGTTACGCCCGCATTCACCCAGGCCGTGTACCAGAGTGATCCTATATCCCGGGTGGCATCCTGTAGGAGCTTCTGCGTCAATCGGTTGGTCAAGTTCCACATGGTTGCATAGTAAGACTGAGGAGCAGCGCCGCCCCCGTTCCACCCCGAGGCCGTGCGGGCGGCATTGTCCGCCTGGAGAATAGAGTCGACATACCCGTTCGAATGCAGCGTTATGCCGAGGGCGAGCGCATAAACATCCTTCACGTACCGTATGCTATCGGGACGGATGGAAAGTGAGGAAATGTACTGCCCGAGCATTGAGGATTCGTACCGCGAATGGATGCCGTCGTTCCCGGTGAACTGTCCATTGTAATTCACCGTACAGTGGAGCGGTTGGTATGCGTCACCCACGTAGTGACCGAGATCAGCGGCCGATTGACAGGCTTTGTTCCAGTCTGCGCGGCGGAACTGTGCGGTCAATGAATCCACCGTGGCAACGATAGTCCAGGGAAGGATGCCGTACGATTGGAGGGCCGGCCAGCCGTACTGTGCGACCACAACCGAAAAATCGGACGGCAAATGCTGAAAGTCTTCAAATGACTCAAGGTCGATGTAGTGCTTTGGCTCTTCGGTGGGATCGGAGTACTTCCTGGTGTCTGCGTCGCTCGCATGGCTTGTCAGGAACGCTTGTTGTGCGGCAAGCTGCGACATTGTGGAGGGCAGATGCTGGACGGAATTTTGATTGATGTATCTATGGGCGGTCCCCCCCCATCCCCACGCTTCTCCCACGGTGACAACTGCATATGCGAGAATCAGAAGCCCATATGTACGGCGGATCATGGTGTTCCCTGATGATTGTTAAATATACCGAGAGCGGCAGGCGGATGCAATCTCATTGATTATGTGCCAACCGGAACGTATTATAAAGGCTCACGTCCACTGAACATTCTTCCAGGCTCCGGAATCCGATGCGAACAGCGACTACATGCATTGTCCTCACAGTCCTCGCGATCCTTTGTACGGGGTGCAGCACACAACCCGCCATCCAGCATCCCTTTGGGCTCGCGAGCCCGCCTGCGGTCGACCGTGAATTCCGCGCGGTATGGGTTGCCACGGTGGTCAACATCGATTGGCCGAGCAGCCCCGGCCTTGCATCCGGGGAGCAACAACAGGAAGCCCGTCGCATTCTCGACTCGGCCGCGTCAATCGGCTTGAATGCGGTTGTGCTACAAGTGCGCCCGCATTGCGACGCCCTCTATGCCAGCCCGCTCGAACCGTGGTCGTCGTACCTGACAGGCGAAGAGGGGAAACCGCCGGCGCCTTTCTACGACCCGTTGACCTTCTGGATTGAAGAAGCCCATGACCGGGGTATGGAGCTTCACGCATGGTTCAATCCCTACCGCGCCCATCTTCCCCGCGGTGGAGCGGTCACAGAATCCTGTATCGTCCGACGCCGCCCGGATCTCGTCCGGCTCCTTCCCGACAGTTCCTGGTGGCTCGACCCGGGCGATCCACGCGTACAGGACCATTCGTTTGCCGTGGTCATGGATGTCGTCCGTCGCTATGACATCGATGGTATTCATTTCGATGACTATTTCTACCCCTACGGAGACGGATCGTTCCCCGACGACACAACCTGGCAAGCTTACACACGTGCCGGCGGTGCGATGTCGCGCAACGACTGGCGGCGGTCAAACGTCAACACATTCATCAAGCGCATGTACGATGCAATCAAGGCGGAAAAGGGGTACGTCAAATTCGGCCTCAGCCCGTTCGGCATCTGGCGCCCGGGGTTCCCCCCGTCCATCGGCGGATTTGATCAATATGACGGATTGTACGCCGATGCACGCCTCTGGCTGCATGAGGGTTGGATCGATTACTGGTCGCCGCAATTGTACTGGCCGATCAACCAGATCCCACAGAGCTTTCCCGTCCTGCTCGGATGGTGGGCGAAAGAGAACGTGCGGCAACGCCACCTGTGGCCGGGGTTGTATACCAGCCGTCTTAACTCCGAAAGGGGGTTGGACGAGCTCGTTAATGAGATTATGGTTGAGCGCGGTACCGTGCCGGAAAACCCGGGGCACATTCATTTCAGCATGAGGGCGTTCTTGCAGGATAGTAGTCTGCTTCCGGCAGGGCTGAAAGGGCTGCCATACCGCAGACCGGCACTTGTGCCGGCTTCGCCATGGCTCGGAACACACACACCCGCAGCTCCCCAGCTCAAGTCACGCGTCGACTCTGCTGTGGTCCATCTGTCCTGGACACACGAGAAACCCGTCGATGTCTTCCGCTGGGTCGCGTATCTGCAATACGGCGATTCATGGAAGCATATCGTCTTCAATCGCGGTGATCGGGAGTGTTCCCTCCCCCTGGAACAGCTGCGCAGAATCGAACTCTCGGCCGTTAACCGTCTTGGCAATGAAAGCAACCGGACTGCCTGGTCGCCGACTCCGTAATCACACGCCCGATCTATTATTGTCTGGAGGCATCATGCCGCAGCATCCCTGGGTCCGCGAGTTGCCTGCATCTATCACAGTGTGCGACACGGAGGGAATTATTACGGAGATGAATGATCGCGCGTGCGCATCGTTTGCGGACGATGGTGGAGCGGCACTCATCGGCACTAATCTGCTCGACTGTCATCCCGAGCCGGCCCGTACGCTCCTCGAGCACCTGCTAAAGACGGGCACCTCCAACTGCTACACGATTGAGAAACAGCGGAAGAAGAAATTGATTTTTCAGTCGCCGTGGTACGAGGAGGGTGTATACGGGGGATTGGTGGAGATCTCGATTCCGCTCCCCGATGATATGCCGCACTTCGTGAGGGATGCGAAATCCACCTGAAGAATTCCCTTGCATGCAGGCACAGCGGAAATCGCCAGTGACATGCAGTCATTGCGAGGCCGCTGAGGCCTCGCAATGCCCATCTACCCGCTGTTCGCTGATTTTCCGCTCGGGGGGTTGAGGGCGGTTGGTTTTCCCTTCGTTCACCTCTGTATCCTTGCCGATCCGCCCTTCGCGAACGCCTTCACCTGCTCCACCGTCGCCATGGTGGTATCGCCGGGGAACGTCGTCAGGAGCGCCCCGTGTGCCCAGCCGAGCTTCACGGCCTCGTCCGGTGTTTCGCCGCTCAGGAGCCCGTAGATGAATCCGCTGGCGAATCCGTCACCGCCGCCCACGCGGTCCATCACGGTCAACTCCGCGGTCGGTGATGTGTAGGTCTTGCCGCCCACCCAGGCAACAGCACCCCAGCTGTGATGATTTGTGGAATGAACTTCTCGCAGCGTGGTGGCAACCGTTTTGACGTTGGGGTGTTTTGCCACCACCTTGTCTATCATGCCGAAGAAGGTACTCGGATCGAGTTTTGACTTGGCCTGCAATTCCGGACCGGGAATGCCCAGCCCTTTTTGAAGATCCTCCTCATTCCCCACCAGCACGTCCACATGCTCGACGATCCGTCGCACCACATCCACTGCTTTTTGCTGTCCGCCCCAGATGTTCCAGAGCTTTTCCCTGAAGTTCAGGTCAAAACTAGTGATTGCACCGGCTGCCTTTGCGGCTTTCATGCCTTCGATGATGAGTTCGCCGGTGGTTTCGGAGAGGGCGGCG
>DAINBR010000023.1:0-17093 GCA_036732865.1 Bacteroidota bacterium
TGGCCGCTTGTGTAGGTCATACCCATTGCTCGAGGGAGATCCGCACTTGGATGAATGAGGTCAGGGTCGGATGACGATACACGGCTTGCGGGACGATGTCCTTCATGGTGAAAGACAATATATCAATCCATGTCAACAAATGGAACCGACGTCAAAACCAGGGAGTGGAGGCAGAAGGTGAGAACGTATGCGTCCTGTGCGGGGAAATCGAAGGATTCCGGAGTGCACTCCGGAATGTACTCCTGGCCTTCAATTGCAAATCGATGAGGCTTTTTTTATATTTGGATATCCTACTAGTGGAGAGGTGCAGGAGCGGTTGAACTGGCCACCCTGGAAAGGTGGTATACTCGTAAGGGTATCGTGGGTTCGAATCCCACCCTCTCCGCAGATATTCTCCCCCCCGCGGTGTCGCTACGCTGACGCTCTGCTCGTTTTTGTGCCGGTGAGTTTTGTGCGTGCATCACTTCTTCGACTCTTCGCCATTCTTCTCTTGTCCTGAGCGAAGCGGTCAATTCTCGATCTGTCAATTTCGATTGCTTTCATCGCCTCTGATTCCTCAGCTTCAAATTCAGAACGTAACAGTAGAATCTGAGCTTCCATTGCTTCACGCTTGCGGTCCAATCCAATTTTCTTGCGTACGATTTCCTGCTGATGCAGCAGTTGTTCGGCTTCGTCTTTCGTCTCTTGTGATAATCGCGCCGAGCCTGTCAAGACGCCGCCCGCGCCAACATAGACATCAAGAAGCTCAATACCGTGGTTTGTCAGCTTAAACTCACGAATTTGATTGGAGTGCGCCATACCACGCGATTTGAGCACGTACAATCCTCTGTTGCGCTCACCTCCAATTTCAATGTCACGGAGAAGCAACCATGTATCTATCAAAGATGAGATGTAAACATCGGTGAGCTCCAGACTATCTCCGGCGGTTGTGAGACTTGTGAAGAATGAAGTTATCCGCTTCATCTTCAAGAAATCTACAAGACGCAGCAGCATGGTCTTGACATCGGTTTGGTTCTCTCCTGTAACGAATGCATTAATCGGGTCGAGAATCACGATCTCAGGATCAAATTTATTGATCAACTTAATGCTCGTCGTCAGGTGGGTTTCCAAGCCATAGTGAGTCGGACGGGTTGCATGAAACTGAAGCAACCCTTTTTTCATCCAAGGCTCCAAATGCAGTCCAATCGAACGCATATTGCGCACGAGCTGGCTTGGGGATTCCTCGAACGTGAAAAAGAGAACGCGTTCTCCTCTCTTGCATGCCGCATCAACAAACTGCGAGGCGATGCTCGTCTTGCCTGTGCCGGCGGTGCCTGAAACGAGTACTGTGCTGCCGCGGAAGTAACCTCTGCCGGCGAGCATTGTGTCAAGACGCGGAATGCCAGTGGAAATTCGTCCGCGGGATGAGGAGTGGTTCAGGCCCAGGGAGGTGACTGGCAATACAGAAAAACCATCTTCATCAATGAGGAATGGATACTCATTCGTGCCGTGTGTCGAACCGCGATATTTGACAATTCGCAGGCGTCGTACGGAAGATTGATCGTTGACTCGATGATCGAGCAAGATAACACAATCGGAGATATACTCCTCCAAACCATGACGCGTCAAGGCGCCTTCGCCTCGCTCTGCAGTAATTATTGTTGTCACGCCTTTCCTTTTCAGCCAGCGCAACAACCGTCGCAGTTCAGCACGCAGCATATCAGGACTGGGCAACTCGGAGAAGAGAGATTCAATAGTATCCAGCACAATACGCTTGGCACCGATGCTTTCAATTGCGTCTTGTATCCTGATGAACAGACCGACCAAATTGTACTCATCGCCTAGTTTAATTTCGCCCCGTTCTATGCGAATATGCTCAATCCTGATCTTTTTGCGCTCTACGAGACTGTCCAAATCGAAACCCAACGAAGCGACGTTTGCTGTGAGTTCGTTCGCAGTTTCCTCGAATGAAACAAAGACGCCCTTTTCATTGCATTGTGTTGCTCCGTAGACGAGAAACTCCATGGCGAAGAGGGTCTTCCCGCAACCCGCGCCACCGCAAACCAGCGTCGCTCTGCCTCTGGGCAATCCCCCGTTCGTAATTTCATCCAACCCTTGAATAAATGTGGGGGATTTTGGAAGGACACCATTGTGAGGTAGTGATTTTATGTTCTTCATGAAATTGTATCTCCAGATTCTCTCAGCGACCCATTACGTGCCGCGTTGTGCAAGGCCATCGCCAATGTGAGCTGCGCGAGTAGATGGCTTGCAGGACACCCCTCTCCGACCGGAGAGCCGTGCGTGTTGGGCCTGAGGCAGTATAACAGACAGAGCGGAATAAGGAATCAACCGAAAGGATGAAAAAGTAGTTAATACCCCAACTGAGGATCATTTTCCCCACTCTGAGGACGTTGTGAGAGAAGTGAATGAAAATGCGGATGTCTGGGGGTAAGCGGCAAACGAGGCGCTACATTCGAATCCTTGACTCTTACCATGAGGAGAAGTACTTTAGACACGACAGCCTCAGCATCCGTGTCCAGAGCGTGTCCATTATCGCTGGAATTGCCGGGTTACATGAAAGTCCTTGACGCCATGCGAGCCACCTTCTCCTTTTGCATCGCAGTCCTCTTCGCCTCCTTCATCGCACAGGCACAGCCCGTTCACGTCATTACCCTTGACGCCACAATCAACCCGGCCACTGCAGATTTCATACACCGGAGCATCGAGCGTGCGGCGGAAGACGGGGCACAGTGCCTGGTGATCAAGCTCAACACCCCGGGAGGGTTGCTCAAATCTACACGGATCATCGTCAGTGATCTTCTGACCGCCCGCATCCCGGTGGTCGTCTACGTCTCCCCCTCGGGCGCACAAGCGGCATCCGCCGGCACCTTTATCGCTCTCGCTGCCCACATCGCAGCGATGGCGCCCGGCACTAACATTGGGGCCGCACACCCGGTGGGCATGGAAGGCGGCGAAAAAGACTCTATCATGAATGAAAAGGCGACGAACGATGCCGCCGCATTTATCCGGACTATCAGCGAAAAACGTCACCGCAACGTGCGCTGGGCCGAAGAAGCCGTCCGCAAGAGCATCTCCATCACTGAGACGGAAGCGCTGAAAGACTCCGTTATCGATCTCGTCGCACCGAATGTGCAAACGCTCCTCAAAGACATTGACGGGAAAACCGTCACGGTGGGCGAGGAGAAACGTACGCTTCGCACAGCGGGAGCTACAATCGAAGAGAAGGAGATGGGCTGGAAACACCGCCTCCTGGATCTCCTCAGTGATCCCAACATCGCCTACATATTCTTTCTGCTCGGTGTGTACGGACTGCTTTTTGAACTCTATAACCCCGGTTCGGTTCTGCCTGGTGTCGTCGGCGCGATCTCCTTGATCCTCGCATTCTACTCGCTGCACACACTTCCTGTAAACTATGCCGGTCTGGCACTTATTATCGTAGGTATCGTCCTGTTTATCCTCGAGATAAAAATCACCAGTTATGGCCTTCTGACAGTGGGGGGTGCCATCTCATTGCTGCTGGGGTCAGTTATGCTTATCAATTCCGAATCTGCACTCGAGTTCGTCAGCATTTCCTGGAGCGTCATCATCCCTTCGGTCATCGTCACGGTGTTGTTTTTCGTCTTCGCAATTGGCATGGGGATCCGCGCGCAACGCCTCAAGCCGGTTACAGGAGTTGAAGGACTGGTGGGCGAGACCGGCACAGCGCTCCAGAACCTTTCGCCGACCGGGCAGGTGCGGATTCATGGAGAAATATGGAGCGCCACAACCTCCGGCGATACGATACCTGCAGGCTCCCCGATCGAGGTCATCCGGGCAGAAGGCCTGCAACTTACCGTGCGGCAGCGTCCACATTAGGCTTCGGAAAGGAATACTGTTATGGAATCCTTCAGCATCGTCCTGTTCATCATAATCCTTTTTGCTGTCATCATCATATCAAATGCCGTTCGGATCCTGCGCGAGTATGAACGCGGCGTCATCTTCCGGCTCGGCCGGCTGATCGCCGTAAAGGGGCCGGGAATCATATTCCTGATCCCGCTCGTCGACAAGATGGTCAAGGTCAGCCTCCGCACCGTGGTGCTCGACATTCCACCACAGGATGTCATCACGAAGGATAACGTCTCTATCAAAGTCAACGCGGTGGTCTATTTCCGCGTCGTAATGCCCGACAAGGCCATCGTGGAAGTGGAGAACTTTCTCTTCGCCACTTCGCAGCTCTCGCAAACCACCCTGCGCAGCATCCTGGGTCAGTCATCACTGGATGAGCTCCTTGCCGAACGGGACAAGATCAACTCCGAGCTCCAGAAGATCATCGATTTCCACACGGAACCCTGGGGCATCAAGATCTCCACAGTGGAAGTGAAACAGATCGACCTCCCGATCGAGATGCAACGGGCAATGGCGCGTCAGGCGGAGGCCGAACGCGAACGGCGGGCAAAGGTGATACACGCGGAAGGCGAATTTCAGGCATCCCAGAAGCTCGCCGACGCTGCTGTTGTTATCGAACACCACCCCATGGCCCTCCAACTGCGCTATCTGCAGACACTGACCGAGGTCGCTTCGGAGAAGAATTCGACTACGATTTTCCCGATTCCCATTGACCTCATAGCCCCCTTCCTTCAATTTTTCAAGGAGAAAAGCAAAGGATAGGGCGACAGTCAAGGACATCCCGGGACATCACAGGGACGCAGGATGACGCCGCTCCTGCGCGGGCACAATACCGAAGAAGGAATTCTCGCCGTCCATCCCTCCGGCAACGCTTCGATGCGCCTGTACATCCGCGGCGCGAAGTCCGTTACCACGCGCGACGAAGAATTCTTTCCGTTCTTCTACCTCTCTGATCCATTTCTCCTCGACGGTTTCAACCAGAAATTCTGGCTCAAGAAAGCCGAAGGCGCCCTCGCGTTTTCACATATCTGTGTCTTCCCAGCCTGGCCCGTATTGTGGGATGCGGTGCGTCACATGCTGGACCGTTTCAACACGCTGACCACCACCCGTATCGAATCGTACGCACAACTCGACGCCATCCATCTTATCCCCGATCCGGTCACGCAATTCCTCCTGCAAACCGGCCGCACGCTTTTCAAGGGAATGTCGTTCGACGACCTGCACCGCCTGCAATTGGACATAGAGACCTATACCGACGGCCCGTACCGGTTCAGCAAAGCCACAAGGCCCGGAGACCGGATCATCCTTATCGCACTCACCGACAATCGCGGGTGGAACACCGTCATCGACGGACGTAAACACGACGAACGCCGGATGCTTCATGACCTTGTGCGGGTGATCAACGAGCGCGATCCGGATGTGATCGAAGGGCACAACATCATCGCATTTGACCTTCCGTACATCCTTACGCGATGTGCGCGCCATGATGTCGAGCTGACCATCGGGAGGGACGGCAGCGCGGCGAAAACTGCTGAAGCGCGCGGCAGTGCCGGCGAATACCCCGGCGAACCTGCCATCGCCGGGCGACACGTGGTGGACACCCTCCACCTCGTCCAGAGCTACGACCAGTCAAAACGTAACATGGAGAGCTATGGACTGAAATATGTCGCCCGGTATTTCGGATTCGCATCCCCCGACCGCGTCTATGTCAACGGCGACCGAATCTCTGCCACGTGGGACGAAGAACCCGAAATGCTCGTCAGGTATGCTCTGGACGACGTGCGCGAGACCGGACTCATCAGCGAGCATCTCTCGCCGATTTCGTTCTATCTCACGCAGCTGCTCCCTTCTCCGTACGGAACGATCACACGCATGGGCTCAGCAGCAAAGATCGAACAGCTCATGTCACGGGAATATCTGCGTCAGAAGCATTCGCTCCCCCGACCTTCGCAGGGGATCCAGACTACCGGCGGCTACACCGACGTCTACGTGACAGGAGTGGTCGGACCGGTTGTTCATGCCGACGTCGCCTCGCTGTATCCTTCCATCATGATCGGCAACGGCATCGGTCCGGCAAAAGACACCCTGGGCATCTTCACCGCCATGCTGGAAGAACTCACGTCACAACGCCTCGAGATCAAGCAGAAGGCACGCGCCGCTGCAGACTCTGTCGAACGCTCACGCCTCGACGCGGAACAGTCTTCGCTGAAGATCCTGATCAACTCCTTCTATGGCTATCTCGGGTACAGCCGGGCTCTGTTCAACGATTATGCGCAAGCCGACGCTGTGACGCAGGCCGGGCAGGAGATCCTGCGCAAGATCATCGCTGAACTGCGAGAACACTTCGGTATTGTGGTCGAGGTGGATACCGACGGCGTGTTCTTCGTACCGCCGCCTGACTGTATCGGCGAAGAGGCCGAGCGGAGCTTCGTGCGAACCATCGCCCTCACCCTCCCGCCCCGCATCTTCCTGGAGCTCGACGGACGCTACCGGCGCATGCTGAGTTACAAGAAGAAGAACTACGCCTTGCTCGGCTACGATGACCGCCTCACCATGAAGGGTTCTTCGCTGATCTCCCGGAGCATCGAACGGTTTGGGCGGGCCTTTGTCCGGCAGGCAGTCGAGCGAATCCTCAATAATGATATCGACGGACTCCACCGTGTGTACGTCAACACCGTGAGTGCCATTCAAGGGCACGAGATGAGCGTCAGCGAATTCGCCCGCGTGGAGACACTGAAAGATTCCCTGGAAACCTACGATCGCGAAGTCCTGACTGGCAAGCGCAACAGAAGCGCGGCCTACGAGGTCGCCCGGCAGTTGGAACGGCGCGTGCGGTCAGGCGAACGGGTCGTCTACTACATTACCGGCGCCGATCCAAATGTCAAGGGCTTCGAAAACTGTAAACAGGCCGAAGATTGGGACCCCCATTTCCCGGATGAGAATATAGCCTACTACGTAAAGCGCCTCGATGAATTTGCCCAGAAATTCAAGGATTTCTTCCGGCCGCAGGACTTCGTCCGCATTTTCGCCCCCGATGACCTCTTTCCCTTCTCTTCCGAAGGCGTGGAGATCATAACTACAGCGGCCCCGGGACAGCCTGATGAACCCGAGGAAACACCCGGTAAATTCGGTATCTGGCTCGACGAGTAGACTTTGCTTGCGTTTTTCAAGGCGGTTTCTTACCATCCACACGGTTCCACATTCGGGGGTGGTTTCATGGAAACAGGTACCGTCAAGTGGTTCAATAACGCGAAGGGTTACGGATTCATCACGCGTGAGAACGGGGAGGACCTCTTCGTCCACTTCAAATCAATAGCGGGCGATGGGTACAAGACCTTGAAGCAGGGGGAAGCTGTCCAGTTTGAGGTAGAGCAAGGACAGAAAGGACTGCAGGCCGTGGGAGTGACGAGGGCAGTCGTAGCGGAGTGACGGAGGGGTTGCAGCAGCCTGCCGAAGGAGTTGTAGCGGAGTGATGATGGAGCTGTAGCGGGTAGAGTACCCAGGAAGCCGGGGTCAAGAGCGAGTGGCTTTACTCACCTCTCGACCCTGGCCTTTTTGGTTGAAACGGTTTTTCCTGTTCCCCCTATTGTCGAGCGAATCCCCGCAGCGCCTGGTAGACTCTTGCAAGGGGTAGGCCCACCACCGTGTAGTAACATCCCTCGATGCGCGTGACGAAGACCGCGCCGTAATCGTCCTGGATCCCATACGATCCGGCTTTGTCCATCGGTGAGCCGCTTCGCACGTACTCCATGATCTCCTCGGTGGGCAAGGTCCGGAATGTCACCCGCGTCGACTCCACGCCGCTTACGAGCCGGCCCGACGGGCATTCGAGCAGCGCAAAGCCGGTGTGAACCGTATGTGTTTGCCCGCTGAGCAAGCGTAACATGCGCACCGCATCGGTTTCGTCAGCCGGTTTCCCGAGTGTCTCGCCGTTGATCACGACGATCGTGTCGGCACCGAGCACAATTCCATCCCGTACCTCCTTCGCAGCACACTGCGCCTTTTGCACGGAAAGCGATTCCGCATTCTGTTCGGGAGACAGCGATGAATCCATAACCTCAGGGACGTCGCAAGGAACGACACTGGGACGTAATCCGATTTGTTGCAGAAGTGCGATTCGCCGCGGTGAGCGGGAAGCAAGTATCAACGGATGGGCGAGCTGCATGCGGACCTTGTGAGGGGTTTCCTCTAAACGAAAGAAGACTCACCCTGTGAGTCTTCCATTGAACAATCGTCTTCGTGTGGATGAGATTTACCGGAACATCGCTTTTATGCTTCCCCATGTGCGCCGCACGCCGGTGGAGTTGTAGCTCGCGATGACGTAGTAAGGCGCGGTATTGCTGCCAACGCAGGTAACACGATATTGGTACAGATTATCGTTAGCGCGAAACACGGAGTTGTCAATGAACTCGTAACTCGCACCGCTGCCCTGCGGAGCCAGGAACGGGTCGGTGAGTTGAATGAATGGACCATCCACGCCGGTGCGGCGTTCCACCATATAGCCGCGCACGTCGCGCTCATCATCACTGACCCATCGCACGACGATCGCGGAGCCGTTGCTGTATGCCGACAACGAACCGTCTCTGATACCACCGGCGTACGCACAGACAGCCATGATGGCAATGAACAGTACAGCCATGAATGCTCTACTCATGATGTTCCATCCCCAGTGGATGAGAGAGAGATCCCGCGCTTCTTCTTCCGGGTGGTGCGGAAGGCGGGACTTGAACCCGCATGCCTTGTGGGCGCCACCCCCTCAAGATGGTGCGTCTGCCAATTTCGCCACTTCCGCTTGACTAGCCAAGTTAAACTCGGAAAAAGAATCGAAAAAGTCAACCTTTTCGTCAGAATTCCGCGCTTATATGAAAGATCGCCGTCGTGTTCTTATCCTGTACGCCCGTGGCCGTATTCTGAATTGACTCGAACAGGCCCCGGCCTTCCAGCCAGATCTGGTGTACGATTTCCCACGCAACCCGGAAGTCGACTGTGCGCCACTTGTAGAGGGTCCCGTCAAGCCAGACCTTGGTCTCCGGATCTCCGTCTCGATGAGGCAGGAAAACGTCCGAACCCACGTTCTTGATGACCTGTCCGCTGGCACCGAGCACGTTCTCCCCCTTGCGGTCGAAACTGGTCCGCAGAGAAAACGTCAAAAATTGCGAAGGGAGATAATCGATCTGTATGAACCAGGAATCGGCATTGGGCCCGATCCGCGGACCCAGGTTGCGGTCCAGGCTCGTGTAATTGTCCTCGCGCGACCTGGCATGCGAGTATATATACGGCTCTATCCGAGTGTACTCCACCATCAGGCTGGTGTTCGCAAGCCCGAACATGTCTGCATAGAACATACCCGCCTGCCACGCGTACATCGCGTTCCACTTGTCTGAGAAAAGAATCGGGATATTGATGTCGTCGAACGTAATGCTCCCGCTCAGTTCGACGTTGGGTATGAAGTGGAGTTGGAGGTCGAGTGCCCAATACGCATTATCTCTTTCGCCGCGGGATCGTTGTGAGGATTCGATGATGGTGAGGGGATTCAGATAGGCCAGGTCAGGAGAGCGATTGCTGTAGATGAGCATTTCCTGGAGACCAATGTCGAAGAGTCCGGGAAGGGAGAATTCCAGCCGGTGCGCCACGAAATACTTATCGGCCGCGACGTCTTCCGTGAAACGGGTAGTGGAGTCTGCCGGAACCGTGAAGACGACCTGTCCGCGCGTACCGACCAGCCATGCATGGAGAAATGTGTACTTGAGCGACTTGAACTTCGCATCGAACCGGACAAAGTCATAAGGCCGAACGTTGTCCGAGAGAGTCATTTTCTGATCATGGCCGATCCCCCAGAGGATGCGCTCCCTCCCCACCTGCGCCGAAACAATCTCTGTTCCGTACCGCACATAGCTTTCCGCAATATCGAAGTTTTGTGCGTTTCCCACTTGCAGTGCGTGGCTCTGGGAGATGATGGGATCCCGGTAGAGCAATTCTCTGCTTCCCCAGAACTGCGCGTTCGTCCATTGAGCGTAGTATCCCAGGTGGCCATAGACGGTACCCCGCATCCTGCCTCCTGCCTGCAGATACTGTGTATGCTCCGAGCCGAGGGCATCCCCGCTGATCATCCTGGCGTCGAAATCCAGAAGCGCGTTGGCAAAGATCGCGAACGTTGAGTCAGTGTGAAAATAGAGGTACTTCTCGCCGTCGGAGAACATATCGCTGACAGCCGCACCGAAAGTATTCCGCTCCGACGCGATGAGTCTGTGAAAACCCTCTATCGTCCCTTGGATCTCATATTGGAACGCGGCAAGAAAGTCGTTGAGCCACGCCTGTTCCGCTTCGGAGAGGAGATCCTTCCTTTCTTCGACGACCACGAGAAACTTTGCCACCTCGGCGCGAGAGAGCGGCAGAACTGCATCGTGGTAACGCTCGATGATTCCCTTCACCTCCATTCTTTTCAGGAAATTGTACACCGGGTTTGACACTGAAACGTTTTCCTGTTGTGCGAATGAGGCCGTGGCGCTCAGAAGGATCACACACAAGAGTATTTTTCTGGTTGTATTCATGTTTACTCACGTACCCGGTGCGGCCGCAACACGCAGCATTCCCTTGGTGCGATAATTGTTGAATGGCGAACTCGCAGGAACATGCAATAAGATCCCCCGGAAGACAATGCGCCGGTTGGGCCTACCGGAACGGTGTTTCGACTGGTTTCATAGCAGGGACGTCTGAAACGGCGGCCGCGGGCTTGTAGTCCGGCACAAGCTTCCTCAGCGACTCCTTCATCTTCTCCAACGCATTCTCCTGAGCCGCTGTTATGAGAAGTGCCACATTCTCCTGCAATCTCTTGCCCCGTGGGCGTGTCTCATCGGGAGCGCAAACCAGTATCTTCGAATGCTCTGACTTTCGAGGGATTTCCCCCTCGCCGAACTGATCTTCGTGAACCTTCTCCCATTTCCTCAGCCCGGTGAATTTGATCTCGATGTCTTTCCCCTCTTCCTGCCCGCTCAACCGGATCATGTCCCTTGCGAGATCCAGGATTCTGGTCGGCTCGCCCACATCCAGCACAAACACCTCACCACCCCGGCCCATTGTCGACGCCTGCAGTACAAGCTGAACTGCCTCGGGAATTGTCATGAAGTGTCGGGTGGCGTCGGGATGCGTAACGAGTACCGGCCCTCCGGCGGCAATCTGTTTTTTGAAGATCGAGACAACGCTCCCTCGTGTCCCCAGGACATTGCCAAACCGGACTGTGACAAACGATCTCCCTGATCGTCTGGCGGCATCGAGCACCAACAGTTCTGCCACTCGCTTCGTTACGCCCATAACCGAAGTCGGTTTCGCCGCCTTTTCCGAAGAAATCATGACGAATCGTTTGACCCCGTGCTGAACTGCCAGCTCGACAATGATCCGCGTACCCAACACATTGTTCATCACCGCATCAGCCACATTCGCTTCCATCAACCCGACATGCTTGTACGCGGCTGCGTGGTAGACCACGTCCGGTCGGTAAAGCTGGAGAATATGATCCATCCGCTCGTGATCTCTGATATTCGCCACAACGGAGTGCAACTTGACTGCAGGGTGGTTCTCGGAAATTGCCGCCAGCTCGGACGTGATTTGGAAAATCGAGTTCTCTCCCTGTCCCACAAGGACCACCTCTGCCGGACCGAACTTCAGCAGCTGCCTGCAGAGCTCACTCCCGATGGATCCCCCTGCACCTGTCACCAGAATCCTGGCCCCCTGCAACGACGCGGTGACCCGGTCCATGTCGATCGGTATCACCCCTCGTCTCAGGAGGTCTTCGATCTGGATGTCGCGGAATTGCGGCACCGAAGCCGTTCCTCCGAGGATTTCATAAAGTCTGGGAATGGTCCGGCTCTTCACCTGGGCGTCATCGCAGATCCTCACGATCTCCCGGATTACACGGCCGGGGACCCCCGGCATGGCCACTATGACCTCATCGACCCTTTCCGATTTGATCAGCCTGCTAAGATCCTGAAGAGTTCCGAGAACCGGGACGCCGTTCAGTCGGAGTCCTTTCTTCTTGATATCGTCATCCACAATACCCACCGGTTCGAGCCCGAGCTGCGCATCCACACGGAGCTCCTTTACGACCATGGACCCGGCTGATCCGGCTCCCACTATCAGTACTCGTTTTCTTTGGCTCCGAACGCCGGCGACCTGGCTCAAGTGGTCAATGATCCGGATGCCGAACCGGATTCCCCCTATGACGAACAAGGTCAGGGCTCCGTCAATAACTGGCACTGCTTGCGGAAGCCCGGGCAGAAGGCCGATCGGTTTCAGAAGAATAAGTGTGATGGCGATGCCCACAATCCACGATGTGATCGTCGCTGCGGCGAGGATTCCAAAATCCTCCACACTTGCCAACCGCCAGTACCGGTCATAAAGCCCCGTTGCGTAGAAAATCACCATTTTCCAAATGAGGGAGAGTAGCGTGTAGAGAGCGAGGGTGCCGCCGAGCTGGATCAGCTGATCCAGACCCTTGAAGCGTAGAATAAAAGCAACCGAAGGGATAAGGCACAGGAAGAGAAAATCAATCACCCATACTTGACGATTGCGCAGCGACAGCAACATATGATAGAGTTGTCCAGGCACCCCAGTCATCCCTTCATGCCACTGAAATTGAATTCTACAACTGCTCGATCAACTCAGGGTCGATATCCATCGAGACTGACCGCGCTATCGCATCAAGAGACACGACCACGCGGGTAGATGACTTCACCTTCAACACGTATCCTTGCACGCCCATCATCGGTCCGGCTTTGACGCGCACCCTCTGCCCTTCGGACATGTAGTCTTCACGCACGATACGGTCAGGGTGACCTACCAGAATCCTCACCCAGTTTATCTGTTCGTCGGGAATCGCGGTCAGTTTGGGACCAACGCAGACGAAGTGTACCACGCCGTCCGTCTCAAGGATAGATATCCTGTTTTTGAGATCGGTCCTGACAAACAGATATCCCCGGAACAACGGCTCTTCGACTACTTTCTTCCTGTCGCTCCACGTGTGCACTTCTTCAATAAGCGGGAGAAAGGACTCAACACCTTTTCCGAGGAGGAGCTGGTGCGCACGTTTCTCGTAGCGGCTACGGAGGTAAAGCGCGTACCAGCGGGGGCTCAAGGGTACTATTGGATTGGGAGAGGAGATCGGGGTCTTCTCGTAGTTGTTGTCCTCTTCGTCGGCCGATAGCATCGTGCTGTTCTTATGAAGTAAAGAGAAATCATTCGAAAAAGTCAACCTCCGTGTCTCACCGCAACATCAATGTACTCTATCTGCACTTCCTTTGTGACGGAGAACGTCAACGCGTTGGCTTCTTTGAGCAACGCAGGGTCGACTCGAAACTCGAGAACGCGTGACGAGGGAGCCGGCCTGAAATCCACCGGTTGGGGGAAGAGCAGGGAGTCAAGGGGGTGGATCCCCTCCCCCAATTCGACGACATTCAGCCAGACCTTGAGCTCTCCGGGCGCAACATCTTCCTTGCACTCGACTCTCAAGGTCACCGACTGCGGAAGCCGCAGTTCGGCCGTGCGAAATGTCACGGTGCGTGTCTCCATTTTCGGCACCACCAGAGGCATGGGCGACGCCGGCGTAACCATTGGGATCGGATGGCGCGTGGGTGCGATCGTGTAGAGCTTGTCCTTGCGTGAGAGAAGCTCGCTATCTGCCAGCTCCGGTAACACCTCCGTGTCTGTTTCCAACCCCGCATCCCACTGAACGAAATAGTTGAAGAGATAAATGCCGTCAGCCCCGGCGGCGTACATCAATGCCGCCGACGCCCGCTTTTGTTCACGCGTCATCCCTTTCGTTCCCATTGTGTACTCAAGCCCTGCATACATGGGTATGGCGCCACACGCACGGCGGAATTCCTCTATAGGGATTTCTGGTTGAGTGGAGAGGAATGGCGCAATCGTGAGAAGATCAACCAGCCCACTTTCAGACCAGCCCGCCGGATCCAGACCGAGATATGCACATGCCGACAGTGAAGTCGGCACCCTCGCAGCCAACAACAACGGCCTGCCCCGCCGTCCGCTGATCTCGCGGGTCATGTCCCGGACCCGCTGCACGAAATCCGTCATTATCGACGTATAGACCTGCAGTGAATCCTGCCGTGGAGGGAAGTAGTACGGAAATCGCATGAAATCCAGTTCGAGACCGTCAGGATCATACCGCTCGCAGACCTCCCGCAAGATCGAGTAGAAGTACTCGCGGACCTCGTGGATCGCATAGTTGAGCGCGCAGGCACCCCAACCAGGATAGCCGCCGACCCTATACTCCGGGTTCTCCTTCCAGAAAGGGCTTAACAACGGACTGGCGGGTTTGTCCACATCATGGAGTTCGTTCATCCGGAACGATAGAAACGCACCCATCCCCCGGAACCACGCACGTTGCATCACCATCCCGACCGGATCAATACTGTCGCGAACCAGGCGCTGGAGGTTATTGCTCATCCGTACGCCGTATGCGTCCCATGATTCGGGTGGACTGTTCTCTTTCCGCTCCCAGTGAAACATAGGCGCCACAGCGCTTGGGTAACCCATGTTCTGGCCGGGATTCACATTGTGAATGAACCTGGAGACACCCCGACCCGCAAGAGGGTCAATCCGTTTGTACGCCTCATCGGGAGTCAGGGTATCACATGACATGGGTATATTGGAGCCATCGTTGTTGTACAACAACGTTCCGGGAAGAACAGGTTTTGAGAATTCTTTGAGCTCGTCCGCAGTGAGGGGCGCGCGATCAAGTGTACGTGAAGTGCGAGGCGGCCTGATGCCCAGCGTCCGTGCGGGTGAGCTTGACGGAAAAGAAAAATCGCCGTTTCTCGGGTCTGCGAACAGCGGATCGGACACGAGCGAATGCCTGTCCCGGCCCAGAGCTTTCCACCTCTCAAGGGACAACGAATCCATCATCATCGGAGTTCCACCGGAGAACCAATAGAGATTGTGATCAAAGAGTGCGGTCGTCCCGGAATCTCTCTCCATGAACATAGGTCCGCCGTCCCACGTGACGATGTTCTGCTCGAAAGCATAGCTCGTGTGCGGCTCGGCACGGCTGGTCCTCACCTGATACCCCGTGCCATAGGCAATGATGTTGTTCCGGAAAACATTCTCCTTGCCATAGTGCTGGTGGAACCCTTCGTGGGACGTCCGAAAGATGATGTTCTCTTCCGAAATCGCGCCCGTCGTGCCCTCGTCATAGTAGATGCCCCATCCACCGTACAGCCGGGCACCAATATCGTGAAAGACGTTCCTCCGTATCATCGTCTGCCAGCGGGCGCCCACAGTGTAGATCCCACCCATGTCGGCAAGGATGTACCCGTCGCCATCAGTACGCACACCAACGTGATGGATGTGGTTGAGAGCGACGAGCGTGTTCCTGGTAATTGACGGACCATAGCCCCAGGTCCAACCGAGAGAGATGCCGCTATAGTAGAGATTATAGATCTCATTGTGGATGATACGATTTGCGGGGCTCTGCCCAACCCAGATGCCGACGGCGCTGTGGAAAATCAGGCCTACGTTTGCGATGGTGCAATCCAGAATCGTGTTGTGCGATGTGAACTGCGCGGTGTCCACTGGGATCTTGGTTTCACCAATCTTGATTCCACCACCCCCCAGGTCATTGAACGCACACCCGGTCACTGTCACGAAACGAGATCCGCGCCGGAGGGAAATACCGTAAGTGCCGGCGTGAGTCACTGTGCATCGGTCAAAGCCTCCATTACGCATCCCTTCCGCCTCAATCGCCGCCGGCAGCCCCACGGCGGCCTGCCCGAAACCACCCGAACGCAGTGTGAGCAGGTCTCCCTCAACGTTGCCGTCAATCCCCCATTCGGTATGCGAAAAAGTGATTCCGCGGAACACGAGGTGCTCCACATACTCTCCCGTTTCAGGCCTGCCCTGAACCACGAGAAGTCTCGAGAGCCGGGAAACGACGGCTGTGATCTTCCCGGGATTCTCGCCTAGCAGCGGGATATAGTGAATGGACTCGTGATCCTCGTCCCAGAGCCATTCCCCCGGCGTATCCATTCCCTCAGCAACATTGAGAAAGTAATACGGATCCTGCGGTTCGGTTCGGTAAACGGTCCGAAGAGCGAACCGGAGTGTGGATGAATCGCGATTCCAGCGTGTCACGGGAAGGTGGGATTCCGTCCAGCGATTCATGAGGACACACTCTGAACCGGCCAGCGAGCGCCAGTCTGGAATTGCATTGGGTGCAGCGGTGAATGACCACTGGCCCTCTGACCAGAGTGTCGAGGGAGTGACTTCTGGAGCGGCAGCCACACGCAAGT
Source organism: Bacteroidota bacterium (assembly GCA_036732865.1). Classification (GTDB taxonomy): domain Bacteria; phylum Bacteroidota; class Ignavibacteria; order UBA10030; family UBA6906; genus Fen-1255. Next base: position 16,185 of record DAINBR010000023.1, read on the forward strand.
AGCCCTTGTCGGGATACCGCGATTGCGGTCGTCGGATATCATTCACCCATAGTTGTCTGAGCCGTCGGCCTTCAACCGGACTTCTTCCGATCCGGGCGGTCAACACACTCCGCCCGTTGAGGTTCCCCGGCCGCCACTCTCCAATGGCAATCCCCCCGCTGAGTACCGGGGTTTCACCGGGATACGCGGCGTAGGTGATAGGACATCGAGCAGTTCCGCCATCTTCAGGTTGGAGAACGAAAGGTGCGGAGAGCCGGTAGGTTCCGCCGCGCAATGTGATATTCACCGGAGCGCGAAGTCCCTCCGTTGAGTTCTTAATCGTGCGGACCGCATTCCGTGCGCGTTCGAGGGATTTGAAGGGCCTTTGCAGGGTCCCGCTTGAAGCGTCGTTGCCCTTGGGTGAGACATAGAGGGTGATTGGCTTTGGGAGAACGCTGGAAATCTGCGCCTCTGCAAAAGGCATCAATAAAGTACTTGCGAGCACCACTGTTGCGAAAATGAGAGTCGAACGCATGGGGGGTTCTCCGCGGGAAGAATTCAAGGCCCGACTTCCATGTCAGGAAAAAGCCTGGAGAAAAAACTCGGACTTTGAGATCAGATTCAAACTTCGAGACCGGACTTCATAGCAGCCCGGATTTTGCGGATGGCGGTCTTTGCGGCGCGCTCTCCTTCTGCGACAAATTGATCGCAGGCAGAAAAATCCGCCCATCCGTATTCGCCCACTTTGGGCCAGAGCACTACCGCCGCCTGTTCGAGGTTGTGGCGGGTTACCTGCATTCTCGCAATCACACCGGCACGCAACATCGCATCAATTGCATTCCGCACGGGCTTCGATCCCGCGACGATCTTTGTGACATTCACAGCGACCGGCGGCAACGGTGAAAGACTCCTCGCGGCAATGACAGGGAC
>DAINBR010000024.1:0-16822 GCA_036732865.1 Bacteroidota bacterium
TCGCCGCCGGATGCACATTGAACACCACGCTGTTTCCCGACGCAATGATAATGACCAGGCTGTTGAACATCACGGGGATTGGATGCGTGGAAGGGGTGATGGCGGCGATGACCCCGTACGGAGCATATTCTTCAACAACGAGGCCTTTATCACCGCTCCACGATCGTGTTGTAAGATCTTCCGTTCCCGGCGTGGCACTCGCCGCGTTGTGGACCTTCACCACCTTGTCATCGTACCGTCCGAGCCCGGTTTCATCGACTTCGCGACGCGCGAAGACTTCAGCATTTTCGTGCATCGCCGTTCGCAATGCCTCGATCACGCGGTCCCGCATCTCCCGTGAGGAGCCCGCCCACTGCCGCTGGGCTTCCTGCGAGGCCGCGATGGCGTCTGCTGCATCATCAAAGATCCCCTCGTCGCCTGACAGGCGACGGCCCGCAGGCGGCACCAATCCCTCTGCTTGAAGACGGGCAATGACAGTGTGGACAATCTCAGTAAGTGTTGACTGGTCCAGGATCATGTGAAGGCATCACTTCGGTGTGAAACGATCTAGAACAAGAGTTCGCCGGTCGCGCCGGCTCCAAGACCCGCCGCATTGGCCTCATCGGTATCGATATGCATTTCGCGAAGGGCGTTCTTTCCTGCGCGGATCAGCACCTGATCAAATGTCACGCCCAGAGGTCCCGGTGTCCGCACGCTGACCATTTGTCCATTGCGTACACCGATGCGGGCGGCATCATCCTCGCCGATATGAACATGCCTGAGTGCGCGGATGACTCCCTCGCGGAGCTGCACGACGCCTTTCGGGCCGATGAGCACTGCCGGATGTGTCCCCGCGATGTCGCCGGAGACGCGGGCGGGAAGATCCATGCCGAGAAATCGGCCGTCAGTATACGAGAGTTCAATCTGAGTAGCTTTGCGGACCGGGCCGAGGATGCGCACCTGCTCAAAGACACGGCGGTTTACGCCGACAACGGCAACCGTCTCGTTGGCGGCGAATTCGCCGGGCTGCATCAGGTCGCGCAATTTGGACAACGACGCTCCTCTGCCGAAGAGGACCTCCAGGTGCTCCTGACAGACGTGCATATGCCGGGCGGAAATGTTCATCGGCAACATCCTGCCGGAGGTTCCGCGGACCTGTATCTCCACCGCTTCCCGCACCAGGCGCTCGACGATGGCGCGCAACTCCCCATCCGTCATACGTCGCTCCTCTCACGATCGATGCTGTCCACAATCCCGACAATCACGCTGCGCAACGGCTGGCGGGAGGAAAAGGCAAGAATCTCCATCGCTGCCCGGCCCTCCGACGCCACAAGAACGACATTCCCCTCACCTGCTCCGACGGTGTCCACGGCGACAATGGTGCCGGATTTGAGTTTCCCCTCGGGAGTCACAGGCCTGACCAGCAGGATCTTCTGGTTGTGATACGAAGCGTGCTTCATCGTTGAGACAATGTTGCCCACGACCTTGCCGAGAATCATGCTGTGCCGTCCGTGACTATGTCGAGCCGGTCGACCAGGCCGACGATGGTGGCATCGCTGGGGATTTGCCGGTCTGAGAACGGAAAGGTCGCCTCTGCACCGCCAACCCAGTACACGAGATCCCCTTCGCGCGAGCCAACGGTATCCACGACGACAAGCTCCGTGCCCAGGAATTTGTCGTTTTCATCCACCGGTTGCATGACATAAAGCGTGAGGCCGTTCAGCTTGGGGTCTTTAGCGGTTGCCCAGACCTTCCCCGTGACGCGTCCGAGCTTCATGAGTTCTTCCGGAACACGGTTTTCCCGCCGTATTCGATCGAATCCACGATGGCCACGATGCTGGTATCGGTTGGAATATTGATGAGATCATCGACCTGCCGCGCCGAGCTGCCGCGGACCACGATCACTACTTCCCCCTCCCCCGCGCCCACCGCGTCAACCGCGACAACATGGTTGCCAGAAGGCTTGGTGTCCGGGCCGACCAGATTCACAAGGAGCAGTTTGCGCCCCTTCAACCGGGATGCTTTTGCCGTGGAGACTATGGTCCCTTCGACGCGCCCGAGTTCCATTGAGTTATTCCGTGTATGAGAGAAGGGTTGATTAAAAAAATGTACGAAACGAATCGACCGAAATCCAGCGACTTGACGAATCGGAGCAAAAATAGTGGGATTTTCGCTGCCGTATGCGTATGTTGAGGGGAATCCAGTCACAGGCCATCAGATGAGCAAACGCATAAAACTCTACACCATCCTCAGCGCGATTTTCCTTACGGCTCTCGTCCTCGCGGAAGTCACCGGCGGCAAGCTCATCCAGATGTCTGTGGGCAACGATCTTGCGTTCACGCTTACCATGGGTGTCATCCCTTTTCCCATCACGTTCATCGTCACCGATATTATCAATGAATACTACGGGCGGACGGGGATTCGCTTCGTCACCTTCATCGGCATGACGATGGTGGCGTTCGCCCTTCTCCTGCTGCAGGTGCAGATGGCGATCCCTGCGGCAGCGATTTCGCCGGTTCCCGATGCCGCTTTCAACACTGTGTTCGGTATCTCCGGACGGATCATCCTGGGCTCGCTCGCTGCCTACCTCGTGGGCCAGCTTGTGGACATCAGGGTATTCCATTTCATCCGCCGCAAGACTGGACAACGAATGCTCTGGCTGCGCGCCACGGGATCCACAATCGTGTCACAGTTCATCGACTCGTTTATTGTCCTCTATATCGCCTTTCTTGGGCCGCTTTCGGCTTTGCAGATCCTCAACATCGGCTTCACAAACTACGTCTACAAATTCTGTATCGCTGTCGCCATCACACCTGTTCTGTATATCATCCACGGCCTCGTGGATCGGTATCTCGGCCGTGAGCTGGCGTCAGAGATGTTGCGCGATGCACATCAATGAAGCATCTCAATCGGGGAATCTCCCAATGCGTCCACACGCTCACTTCGTTGCCTTGCTCCTTGCTGCCGCCCTTGTCGGAGGCTGTGCTTCCGAGTCCCCGTTGCTCACTGAAAGCTACAGAACAACTGTCGGAGAACACGATCTGCAATCTCTCGTGTTCCACGTTTCTGCAACCGTCGAGTTCCGATCGCTGCGCCAATTGGATTCGTTGCAGGATGCCGGGCCTTTCCGAAAAACCGGTCATCGCTCCCTGTTGATCAATGAAACGACGTCGGGACGGATTATGGCACTAGGAGAAGGCTGGCTGGCCATAGACTTTGGGGAGGGCATCGTACTCAGGTTCGCGCGCCGTGCATCCGACGGCGTCTATGCAACCCCGGGCTGGGGAACAGTAACTATTCAGGGTGAGCGCTACGATCTCGTGGTGGGCATTATGAGCGGTAAAGACGTGGTATTACGTGTCCGCCACTGACAGCCCTGTGTGACGGGGCCGGGCTCACCTCACTCCCATCAGTATCATACTTCTCTGTACGCAGCGGCCGTTTTCTCCGCCACGACCTTCCAGGTATAGTTGTTCAGGATGTGTTCACGTAGGACGGGCGTTTTCTCCGCCTGCAGAGCGTCCTCTATCCCCTTCCGGATTGATGCAGACGATGACGGTTCTACGTATCGAGCGTTGGCCCCGAAATATTCGGTAGTACCGCCATAGGGCGTAATGACGATCTTTGCACCGGCAAGTGCGGCCTCCAACGCCGCGATTCCCGGAGTCTCGAAGAACGAAGGGAGCACAAATGTATCACAAGCGGCGTATGCGGAGGCGAGCAGTTCCGAGGAATTGTCCAGGCCGTCTATCAACAGAATGTGCTTGTGCCTGGCGGCTTCCCGCACACAAGCATCTCCGTAAGGACCGGCGATGATGCGCCCGATTATCACCGCGGGATGGTCAATTGCCGCCAGCGCTCGAATGAGCGTCAGGACGTTCTTGCGCATATGCCCGATATGCCCAACATTCAGGATGAAGTTCCGTCGCTTGTACGTCTTTTCGAAAAGCGAAGGATCGGCATGTGCAAATCGCGTATCAACGCCGTTGGGAACAACGGCAATCATGGATGCCGGAATGCCATAACCCTTTTTCAGCAGTTCAGCTTCCGCGTGCGTATTGGGCAGAACCTTTGCCGCCCAACCACAGATATCCGCACACAACGCGTAATCCGACCAGATGCCGGGACCCATTTTCTGCAACACGCGCGAAGCCGCCAGTCCTGCCCGCACGAACCGGGGAGAGTGCCGTGAGTATGTAATGGGAGAGACCACCAGCGGTACACCCAACGCATGGATCTCACGTGCCAGATGGTAAGTGCCGATATTGGCAGCAAAGAGGTGGAAGAGGTCGCCGGGGGCAAACTGCGGGGTACTCCAGGCATCAAACAGCCGGACGTCCAGCCCCGCTGCACGCAGGCCGTTGACAGTCTCGCGGATTTGCGTAAGTGGACCTCCGCGCAGAATCGAAAGGGACTGGTACCCGCCAATGTGAACGGTCACTTCAGCCTCCTCAGCATGGTGGAATAAAGGTCACCAAGCATGCGGCGCGGATCGGTTTCGCGGACACGGCGGAGGTCGGGCGGCACGGCCGACCTGCGCGGGAGGTCCCAGTGCAAGGTCGCCAATGAATGCGCCCGCCCCGGCGACACATTGGCTTCCCACGCATCCGGGCGGACGACATGCAGGAACACATCTGCAGCTTCAGCAAGGTCACCGTTGCGGACCAGTAGATGGTGCCCTTCAATTTCGATTCCCACATCCAGCAACGCGCGCCGTTGCCACCACCGGGCATATTCGCCAAGCGTCAGCTTCATGATACCTGGTTGCTGATACGTTTCCATCATGGCATGAACGACATCCCAGTGCCTGTGTGTCGGATGGTGATAAAAGAAAAGCGGCATATGACGTGACAGAAGGTCCGCAGCGGTGTTCTCATAGTACTGCTGCATGACACGCTCATGAGCACCTGCCCGCCTGAGGCTCCCGATGCTGATGGGATGTACCGGCAATTGAAGCGTGGCGAACGGGCCCGCGGGGCTGGCTGGCAGGAAGGGCAGTGTGTCATAGCCGCAGCTGAATTCCGAAGAGTACTCGAATCCCATTCTGTCAATGAGGGCGGCATGGGCAGGTGTCCATGTACCGAAAGGGGCCGCGAACCCCTCAACAGCCCATCCGGCAGCTTTAAGGAGCTCATGGCCGCGGCGGATGTTCGCTGCATCGGCTTCCATGTCCCGTCCAAACCGGTGTTCATAGCAATGGAGGCCGATTTCCTGTCCTTCGAGCTTGCGGAAGTGCGGCAACCAGGTCTCGTGAGCCCGCACATCAAGAAACCAGCTCCCCCGCACGCCCGCCGCACGCGCGATGCCGTACAGGGTATCGATGTCATCCCTGGGCGCTCCATCGGTGTCGACCCGCAACGTAGCCACCGATTGCGAGCGGCCCGGGTAATACCAGAGATGGGCATACGGGAGTCCCCGCACGTTGTGAAGCCACGCCAGGGCAGACCGAACAAGATGCCTTACCTCTCCCCGGGCGACAAGGGAAACTCGTTCCGAGGGGAGACGTTCATGAGGGCAATAGAAGGCTTTTGCCGTCACCCGTTCATCGACCATCGCACTCTGGATGTCGAACGGGAGGGCCACTCCCACACCACCACCGAGTTCACCCGCGAACACTGCGTGTTCATTGCTGTCCGTCCGGAGGTGGTTTGCCTCCCTGGGAATCTCCCCGGTCATGGCAAGATCAATCAATCGAACGGAGGGGAAGAGAGGATCACCATCCGAGATGATATATCGCAAATGTGCCGGTCGCGTACTCGTGTTTGCCAGCCCGTTGAAATGGTGGGCCGAGCCGAGGATTGCGCCCTGCCGTCGCAGGTATTCCGCGGCGTGATCGCGTTCTTTTCCTTCCAGACGGCGCGTGGCGATCAACACGCTGCACAGATCAGTCCAATCCGCCCCTGCGGGAAGATGCATCCACGGCAACCCTTCCTGCGAGAGGAGAGCCTCCCACGCGGGGGAAGGTGCGATAAGACCGGCCACAATTTTCATAGCAGGAGGGCGCGCAATTGCGCGCGGTCATTCTTGTCTATGGCACGAGTCGCCATCATGAGGACACCCCAGGCGACAATGACTATCGCAGCAGCCACCGCCGCGTGGAGCATAGACGCCCACCAGCCAACGAGGAGCAGAGGCACGAGCACCAGAAGGGCTCGCGGGGTGAGGCCCAACTTCACGAGCGGCTGCAATTGCATTGCTTTCCTCGCCATGACGATGAGCGTCACTGCCTCACCAACCGCTGCACCCAACGCTGCGCCTGCAATACCGAAGAACGGAGTGAGGATGATCACGGCGATTGTCAGGAGAGCCGAACCCGCTATCATCCGCCGTGCATATGCACCTTCGTTCTTTGTCGCGATAATTGTGCAGACGGCGACGGAATTGAGCAGGGTCAACCCAACATACGCAAACAGCACCTGTGTAACAACAGCCGCACCGTCATACGCCCCCCCGAACACCAGATCAGTCACGGGGGGGGCCAGCAGAACGCCAACGAGCGCAATGGGAACTCCGACGAGCCAGACCAGCTTCAACATCAAGGTCAACACACCCGGCACTTCATCCGGCCGCTCAACCAACAGCCGGGTCAGAGCGGGGAGAAGGACCGCATTGAGTATTCTGTCAGCCATCAGCAAAAGGAAGACCAGCTTTGTCCCGGCGGTGTACAGACCTGCTTCAGCAGTCCCGAGGAAATAGCCTACGACCAGGGGGGGCAAATTGAATACCATCTGGCCGAAGAACATTGCCGCGCCGGTCGGAGCGTTTTCCACCAGAATAGCTCGCCAGAGCGCAGGCGTCCAGCCAATCCTTGGCACCCCGTACCTCCGTCCAAGGCTGACCAGCAATGCTGCGGCAGTTATCAAATTCCCAATGAAGAATGCGACCGGCGCATAGAGGACATCGGCAGATGAGAGGACGAGAACAAAAACCCCGGCTGCGTACGCGACATACCCCAGCACCCGGGCAATACTAAGTGGGACAAAATCTTCTTTCCCCTGCAGAACCCAGTCTACAAATAAGGCCATGGGGAAAAGGGAAAGAAGGGCGAGCAGAATGCAGCTTACCACCTCGGGGGAGCCTACGATGAGCGGCATGAGCATGCCGGCCAGGAGTGCAATGACGATTGCCATCGTCATCCGGACAACCAGAACACCCCCGATGCGTTCCGACATCGACCCTGATGCAGCGGCCACGTTGCGGGTCTCGATGAGCGGAATCCCGGGATTGGCAATCAGCTGCATGTGGCTGAGCACAGCCAGCGCGATGCCGAAAATGCCGAAGCCTGCCGGGGTGAGGACGCGTGCCAGATACACCGTAATGACAAAGCCTATGATTCTCCCCGCAGCATCGCCGGACACCAGTGACACTATGCTTCGCACGAGCCGCTTCATCTGTTCTCACCCGACAGCAGCTGTGTCAGGGCAGCCATCCTCTGTTCGACCGGATAGAGAGTGATGATGCGTTCACGCGCCCTCGCTCCATGGTCTTCCGGAGCCTGGAGGGCATCCCGGATAGCACCAACAAGCCCCGGCACATCATTAGCAGGTACGAGCCATCCCGTCTCCCCGATTGCGGCGGATGTACCGCCGACATCCGTGGCCACCGGGAGGCAGCCGCTCAGCATAGCTTCACACACCGCGTTCGGCAACCCTTCGCTGCGTGAGGGTTGGACGTAGACTTTCGCTCCCTGGTACAACGATGGGAGCTCTTCACGGGCCACCGGAGGCACCACCTGAACATTCGGTGGCACGGGCTCTCCTAGCCGGCTGAGCACGGCCGACGGTGTACCGACAAGGATGAATCGTTCCCCCTTCAATTCCCTTGCGGCTGCGAAGAAAAGGTCAATCCCTTTTATGAGAAGTCGCGCCCGCGTTGTGCATCCGGCGACACAGAGTACCGACCGTTCCTTCGGCCCGGAAGGATGCCATTGACCGGAATCATATCCGGTCGGGATCACCGTCACATTGCCGCCGTCGTAGCCGGCGAGGTGCAGAGCGGCGGTGCGCAGCGCTTCCGCGACCGGCAGCACCCCCGTAGCATGCCGGATAGCCCAGCCGACGAGCGCACGCTTGAGCGGAGAGCCCCAGGGCCCGTACTCGATACCGTCGACGCTCATCACATCCACACCGCCTACGACGATGTACGACGGTTTCCCGAACACCCGTGCACATGCAACCACGACAAACGCGTAGAGAGAGGCAAACCACGTGAACGTCAGGTCATTGCGAAGCACTCCGCGCAGGATAGGAAGAAACGCGCGCACACCGTGAGTCAGGATGTGCTCAACCGCGAAGCGTCTGCGCAGGAGAGCGAGATCGTCGAGTATGAATGTTGAAGTGAAAGAAGAAGTGAAGAGTATCGAGCGTTGCGGCAAGTGCGCGTCCGGCAAGGAGTTGGACAGCTTCTCACTGGCCCAAAGATACGCCAAAGCGGTGTGAGTTGCAACAAAGCGACATCCGGCAAAGAGATGCCCGGCGGTGGAATGTCACTTCTCCTTTGCCGGCACGAAGTTGAGGGAGGCAGAATTCACGCAGTACCTTTTGCCCGTAGGTTCCGGACCATCGTCGAATAGGTGTCCCAGATGCGCTCCGCATCGGGCGCATATAATCTCGGTTCGCACCATCAAAAGGCCCGTGTCGATTTCAGTGCGGATTCTTCCGTCATCCACCGCGTTCCAGAAACTGGGCCATCCGCACCCTGCATCGTATTTCGTATCAGAAGTGAAGAGTTCCTGACCGCACCCGATACAGGTGTACACTCCCTCTGCGGTGACGTTCCAATATTTTCCGGTGAACGGGCGCTCGGTCGCCTTCTCGCGGGTTACCGCGTACTGTTCAGGCGTGAGTTGCTTCTTCCACTCCTCTTCGGACTTGGTGACGGTTTGCACCTGAGCCTCCCCCTTTTGAGCAGGATGTGTTGAAGTCTGGGCAAGGAGATAGAATGCTGCAAAGAGGCCCAGCACAATGATCGTGGCAATTCCAAAGGCTTTCATGGCACTTATTTTAACAATAGGTAACCGCTGCGAAGTTCCATGCGCTATGAGGTAGTGCGGGGAGGAGCTCCAGGCACGATCTTACCGGAGGATCTCGTCAATTCTGCGCAATTCCTCAGGAGTGAGTTCAAGCCGGGAGAGGGTTGCCACATTTTCCTCCAGCTGTTTTGTGGAACTTGCACCGATCACGGCTGAAGTCACCTTGTCGTGACGGAGTACCCATGCGAGTGCCAGCTGTGCAATCGACTGCCCGCGGGCCGCGGCAACCTCGCCGAGGAGGCGGACTCTGGCCAGCTTCTCCTCGGTGACGTGTTGTGGACGGAGAAAGCCGTATGGCTTGCCGGCCCGGGAATCGCCGGGAATACCGTGCAGGTACCGCTCGGTCAACAGTCCCTGTGCCAGAGGAGAAAAGACGATGCATCCGATGCCTTCGTGCCCAAGCGTATCCAGAAGTTCACCCTCAATCCACCTGTTGAACATGTTGTACACCGGCTGATGAATCAGACACGGTGTCCCCCGTTCACGGAGAAATTGAGCCGCCCGGCGTGTATGCTCTGCCGGGTAGTTGGAAATGCCAGCGTATAGTGCACGTCCGGATCTCACGATGTAGTCAAGCGCCCCCGTGGTTTCTTCAAGGGGAGTGTCGGGATCGAAGCGGTGGGAATAGAAAATGTCCACATAGTCCAATCCCATACGTTTCAAACTCTGGTCGGCACTGGCGACGAGATATTTCCGCGAACCCCACTCGCCGTACGGACCGGGCCACATGAGGTACCCCGCCTTCGTCGAAATTATCAGCTCGTCGCGATGTGAGGAAAGGTCTGTCCGGAGCAGTGCGCCGAAGGTCTCTTCGGCCGATCCCGGGGGCGGACCGTAGTTGTTCGCGAGGTCAAAGTGCGTAATTCCCAGGTCGAAGGCTCGCCGCACCATGGCACGTGCATCTTCAAACCGGTCAACTCCTCCGAAATTGTGCCAGAGACCGAGCGAGAGCACCGGAAGTCTGACGCCGCTCCGTCCGCAGCGCCGGTACGTCATTCTGTCGTATCGATCGTTTTCGGGAATCCAGGCAGGCATGGTTATTCCTCGAGAACGCCGGAGAACATACCGGCATGAATGAGATTGACGATACTGTCAATATCATGCGACAGCGCTCGATCCCCATGCAGGGGGGCAACCGCTTCCCGCAACCTGCGGAGCGCTCTTCGTGTCCCACCGCCGGGCTTGTGCGCGCGATAGGCGAGGGCTTCGAAGGCACAGTGGATCTCGATTGCGAGCACACGTTCGACATTTCGGAGGATCTGGCGGGTCTGACGGGCGGCGATCGTGCCCATACTCACGTGATCCTCCTGATTCGCCGACGTAGGGATTGAGTCGCCGCTGGCGGGATGTATCAGGACCTTATTTTCAGACACGAGCGCAGCGGCAGTGTACTGCTCAATCATCAGTCCGGATTCCACACCACCGTCGCCTGCGAGGAATGCCGGCAGCCCGCAGTTGTGATGAGAGTCGAGGAGTTTCGCGGTGCGGCGTTCGGAGATATTCCCGAGTTCAGCGACAGCCAGTCCGAGAAAATCCATGGCCAGAGCTACCGGCTGACCATGGAAATTCCCGGCGCTGAAAATCTCGTTGGTCTGCGGGAAAATCAACGGATTGTCAGTTGCGGAGTTGATCTCCTTCCCGACAACACCGGCGACGTACTCAATGGCATCCCGCGAGGCACCATGCACTTGGGGGGCACAGCGGAGTGAATAGGAATCCTGCACCTTTTCATGGGTGTCGTGGTCCACCCGGTCTACCAGCCTGCTTCCGGCGATCATGATACGGATATTGCGGCCGGAAATGCTCTGTCCGGTGTGCGGGCGGGCAGCAAGCACCCTCTCATTGAACGGAGTGGCCTTGCCTTTAAGCGCTTCCAGTGAGAGCGCCGCGGCAATGTCTGCAATATCCGCCAGGCGCCTCGCGTCGTGCACGGCAAGCGCACCGATCGCCGTCATGGCCTGGGTACCGTTGTTCAGCGCAAGACCTTCCTTCGCTTCAAGAACTACCGGGGTGATATTTGCAGCCTTCATTGCCTTGCGGCCCGGCATACGCTTCCCGTGATAGAATGCCTCGCCTTCGCCGATGAGTACTGCTGCGGCGTGCGAAAGAGGAGCCAGGTCACCGCTCGACCCGACCGATCCTTGTTCGGGTACGACGGGATGAACTCTGCGATTCAGCATGTCGAGAAGGCGTTCAACTGTGGAGACACGGATGCCCGAGAACCCGCATGCCAGGGCATTGGCCCGGAGGACCAGCATGGCCCGGACCACCTCTTCCGGAAATGGATCGCCCACACCGGCACAGTGGCTGAGGATCAGGTTGCGTTGCAGCTCACGAAGGCGGTCAGGTCGGACAAACACGTTCTGGAAGGCGCCGAAACCCGTCGTCACACCGTACACAATGGCATGCTCGCGGATAGCCCGCTCTACCCACTCTCGTGAGCGCGTCATTGCTTTGCGTGAGACTGCCGAAAGATCGACCCGCACGTCACCGCGCGCCACGGCGACAACCTGGTCGATGGTTAACGCGGTACCTGTCAAGAGAACCCGCTGAGACATGACTTTCTCCGGAATCCTGAGCATCAGGCTGGTTGGGGGCGTGAAAGGATTTCACGAACACAGGCAACCACTTCCGAAGCAGGGACCTTCACCTGCGCTTTGCGCGAGAGGGCGAGCCACACGTCACGCTCCTTCCCTTTCGCCGTTTTCTTCCGGTCCTGCACCGTCGCCCCGAGGATAAGATCCTTCACCGTCACTTCATTGTTGGCAAACTCATCGCTCCCTATGATGATGGCGACAGGGATCTTCTGGCGATTGGCATACTGCAGCTGTTTGCCAAGCGTGGATTCGTCTCCGAGGTAGAGCTCGGTGTTTACGCCCTCCGCCCGCAGCATCCGTGTCAGTTTCAGGTAGTCGTTCATCCGGTTCTGTTCCATCACCGTCACCAGGACCTGTGCGGTGGAAGACACCATCTGGACGAGGCCGAGCTTCAGCATCGCTGCGAACAGGCGATCCACACCGATCGAGGCGCCGACGGCCGGTATCTTCCGTCCGAGAAAGCGTTCCACGAGCCCGTCATAGCGGCCTCCACCGAAGACCGACCCGAATTCCGGCGCGTCGGTGAGAATCGCCTCAAAAACAGGTCCGGTGTAATATTCGAGTCCACGCGCGATGCTGAGATCGAGGGCGACGCGGTCGTCGGGAATTTCCAGGACATCAAGCGCGGAACAGATGAAGTCAAGCTCCGCCACTGCCTCTGCCGCCGAGGGCACTGCGGAGAACAATGCGGCCATGCCGGCCAGCACATCTTTGCGTCTCCCCTGAGGAAGAGCGAGAAATTCCTTGATGCGGTTGACGGACCCGGCAGCAAGGCCCAGCCCCGGGATCTTGTCCCCCGAGAGGTCTGTCCGGCCGGTGGTTAACTCCGCGGCAATGTCGTCCAATCCGATTTTTTCCAGCTTGTCGAGCACGCGGAATACGGAATGTGACATGTCGCGGGGAATTCCTGCGTAGTCGAGAAGACTGTTGAGGACTTTCCGGTCGCTGAATCTCACGCGAAAATTTTCAATTCCCAGGGCCCGAAGGGTGTCGTACATTCCGCTGAGGATTTCCACGTCTGCCGCGTTGGAGGTGACACCCACTGAATCCAGGTCAAATTGCAGGAATTCGCGGAACCGGCCCGGGTCGGGTTTGTCGGCCCGCCACACAAGGGCGACCTGGTAGCGCCGGAACGGCAGCGGAAGATCGGGGTACTGTGCGACGACACGCGCCAGCGGCACGGTCAGATCGAACCGGAGGGCAACATCCTCCTCCTCCGGATTCTTGAAGGTGAAGATCTGCTTGGTGTTCTCCTCCCCATAGCCCATGAGCGTGACCCGGTATTCCTGTGCCGGAGTGTCGAGAGGGAGAAATCCGTACCGTTCGTAGACCTGCCGGATGGTGGCAATGATCTTCTGCCGGGCATTCATTTGTGCCGGAAGGTAGTCACGGAAGCCCCGGAGTAATCGGGGCTCAACTATTCGTTGTTCAGTCGTCATTGGGAATCATCACACGTATGACATGGGAGGGAGGAGTACTGGCGGATGGACTCGAACCATCGACCCCCAGATCCACAATCTGGTGCTCTAACCAACTGAGCTACGCCAGCATTTGTGACAAAATGTCAGACCCTCATTGGGGATATTTAATATACGGAGACATCGACCAGAAATCAATACTGCGAACCTCGCTTCACACTATTCCTACTCCAATCCCTCCCTCGACTGATCCCATCTATTGCAACGTGACGAGCAAACAGATTGAGTCCTGCGTCACCGAAGTGTGAGCATCGATTTGGAAAATGAGAGCAGACACAATCCCCCTACTCGAACGACACCCAACGCACATGCTACTCTTAAATCGCATCCTAAAGCAATTGGCGAGGAGCTTGAGAGTGTCCCCCGGCATGATCATCAAGGAGTGTTCGGAGCGCTGGCATCGAGAGCCAATTCGTACCCGAATCGCCTCCATGAACTCCACTAACTCCAACTCCCTATATTGATGCTCTCTCCCAACTGAGGAAACTCCCCTCTGTAAGTCCGGGGTTGAGCGAGTTGTCTCAGAAGGTAGAAGACAACGAAAGAGCGACCCTTTTGGAGTCGCCTTTTCGCAGAGTCGAAGTAGCGGGGGCGGGGGAATAGACGCTCGTTATCGGAGTTCAACCCGAACCAATCTGCTGCCACCACCCCACATCAAAGACTGCACTCCTATCATACCGGTTCCCTTCTGATACGTCATCGTGATCTCTTCATCCGCATAGCGTGGATCGTCATATTCGAACGTGATCTTCGAGGCGTCGCGCTCAATCACCATCGCGTTGTAGTGCTTGTCGTTCACAACCATAACCCAGTATCCTCCCGTCTGCTTGGAGAAGTCTGCTCTTACGTAAGTACTGAAAATGCCAGCGACATTGCCACCTTCAATGAGTCTTGAGCCCAGACATCTATAGTAAACGTAGCCCGATACGTAAAAGGAATCGGTTTGCGCGACGGACCTCTTGTAAGCAATAACGTAGAATGTAGATCCATTGATTTGAGTCGTCGGGATAACCTCCTCGATGACGGCAATCCTGTTGCTGTCTCCTACCCAGTACTGAGGGTACTCTGAATAATACCATCGATTCCCAACTGCCAGCGGCATGAAGTCTGACGCCAGGGTCAAGGGTTCATCATCCGGCGTCAGGACATTACATCCCGACAGCACAATTACCAAAGGCCCCAAAAAGCCTCTCCCTTTCATGGTGATCCTTTTTTTACGTCCTACTGCGGCTCACCTGCGCCTCAAAGACGGTCGTGCATGTTGAAATAAACAACTACTGCCCTTTACAGATGATAGCGGTCAATTCCTGCGTGACCAACTCGCGAGGTCAGGTGCAGTCAGGTTCAGGGCGCACATTCAATGGATTGTTACAGCCAGAGTATCCGAGAAGACATCCTTTGTGGTCGTCTGCAATACCATGAACATTGAATAGGTTCCCTGCAACGCGAAATGCTCGACGTACGAATATGTTCTCTTTGCAGGAACCGATGTGTCCGGCAATGCATAGCGAACGACCGTCTTCCCGGAACCGCCAAATAGAAACACCTCAGGCACGTGCATTCTGGTCGTGTCGGCGTAGGTATTGAATGTGCCAGTGAAAAGGATGTCACAGGGAGCAAACCCAGTTGCTGAACTTGCATTTAGCGACAACACCCTCGTCGGCAAAACCTCAGCAGGATTGGTGGTCGCATGCCTGCATGAAACTGGCACCATTAAGAGCACGATCAATCCAAGTAATCTACCGGTAGACATACAATTCTCCGAACTCGTCATTGTGCGCCCTACCGGACTCCGCTCACCGAGTCGCGGTCACTACCCTGCCCCTCCAACGCGGCGTCAGGTGTGGGTGCTGGGTTGGTTGAAAGGGGTATTAGACTGCAAGCGCCCCTCGCTTGAATGCGTTCCGATCCGTTAGGTGCCGACAATTTACCCAAACGCGACGGGATCATCAACTGCCCCAAGCGCACGGCGGCAGGTGCGGACGCTGGCTATGCAGAACCCTTCTCTCAAGAAGGTGCACTGTCACGCCCGGTCACAGCGAGCCACTGCATTTGTACACCTGCCCACTCCAATTGATCACCCAACCACACTCTTCGCTGAGAAAAAAGATATCTTTCGCCATGAGCATCCCATTTGCTGGAGAGAAGTCAAGAGTCCAATGCCGCCCGCCATCGATGGTCTTGTAGATGTTTCTTCCCCCGGCAACCCAGCCAACCTTTGCCGTAACGAAATGGACACATCCCAATCCCCCATCCGTGAGCAGATCAGACGAAGACCACGTGACTCCAGAATTCTCTGTCATGACTACGGGATAGTCTTCGATCATCATTCCACCGGTACCATTCTGTGTCGTTATCCAGCCGTGATGTGCATCGGCGAAGAACATGTCCGAAGGCATGTAGTTCTTGGGGATCGTCACTGCAACCGAATCCCAGGTGGACCCACCGTCAGATGTCCTGTAGAGCTTTCCGATGTATGCGTACACGATATTGGCATCCAAGACAACCAACCTGGCTGTAAGTATGAATCTCTTCATCACCTCCCAGGATGCGCCGCCATCCGTGGACCTCAGGAGCTCTCCGGAGTTGCTGCTCATCCAACCGATATTTCCATCGATGAATCTGATTGAGACGTATATCGACCCGTCCGCATCGGCCGGTGAGATGTTCTGCCACGAGCCACCACCATCGGAGGTTCGAAGGATAGTGTTCCCCGCACCACATATCCAACCGGTCTGACTGTTCACAAAGCAGACATCCCACAGGTTTGAGGAGACGCCACTTTGTTGGGGATGCCAGGTTGTACCACCATCGGAAGAATGCTCGATTGTTCCGGAATACCCCACAATCCACCCTTCCGTAGCGCTTGAGAAGTTGATGGAATAGTAGGTAATATCGTCTCGCTTCTCTCGCTGCAAGAACCAGTGACTCGCAGCCGGCCCGGTCAATTCGTCACAGGACAAGAAGAATGACGAAGCCACCAAAGGGATGATCCAGAGTGTCCTCATAGTGTTCGCCATGTGTGATATGAAAGGAAGAAGCCTCTCATCCATCGGACGAAGAGGCACCCTGCCAATTTCTCATCTGACGAGTAAGAAGGTCTTCGTCACCGCGTACGTCTCTGCTTGCATCCTGTAGATATACACTCCACTCGATAGCCCAGCCCCGTCGAACCTCACTTCATGAAACCCTGCTTCCAT
This sequence comes from Bacteroidota bacterium, assembly GCA_036732865.1. Taxonomy (GTDB): domain Bacteria; phylum Bacteroidota; class Ignavibacteria; order UBA10030; family UBA6906; genus Fen-1255. The sequence goes on from DAINBR010000024.1 coordinate 16,286, forward strand.
CTCGCCATTGACGAGTTGCACGACCAGCTGGCCGAGGGTATTGAATACCGCCAACGTCACGTGTGAATGATAGGGCAGGCCGTAGCGGATCGTGGTCGAGGGATTGAAGGGGTTGGGGTAGTTCTGGTCAAGAGAAAATCCCTCTGGTAAACCGGTTGTCATCGGCTGAACCGACGCAACCATTTCCTCCAATGGCCTCCTCCACATACCGCTCCCGGCGGTCCCGGCAATAAGATATCCGCCGCTGACCACCAGTGCCTCAATCGTCTTGGTCGGCAGGCCTGCCCCTGCCGTTGTCCAGCTTGTTTCCTTGTCGGCCAACACGAAGACCCCCGGAGAACCCGATCCGGCAAAGACAGTCGTGCCGCTCACTGCAAGAGTAAATATATGATAATCGATCAAGCCTGCGTTGACAGCTGTCCAACTGGCGCCGTCGTTGTTCGAGACAAAGGCGCCGCCGCTCGTTCCGGCAAATAGATTCGTGCCGCTGACGGCAAGAGCATAGATAATATGGCCGCCCAACTCGCTGCCTGTCGC
>DAINBR010000025.1:0-16584 GCA_036732865.1 Bacteroidota bacterium
AGGACCAATCACCTCCTACGGTTCCTGCAGCCGGATCCCCGGAGGACGCAATCGCCTTCACTACCGGACCGGGAACTCCGGGTGCCCCTGTATGGAAGTGCCCTCCTGCCGTCAGGGTTCCGCTCAACCCATGATAGGTGAAACGGTAGCGCAGGTCATGTCGTTCGCCATTCAGGATAGCATAGCCGCTCGAACGCGCGGCCGTGACGACCGGTGTACTTTCATTAGCACCATCCATGGAAACGCTGAAACCCACGCCTGTAGTCATGTCCCATTGACCGCGTATCTCACCGGATCCATGTGCAGCAGTATGGAAATTTATGTACAGCCGGCCGGATAGTATCGACTCCGCCAGGGCCGTCGTCAGCGGCTGCGTTGCATCACCACGCCGCCAGAAACCTGACAACGTAGCCGATGCAGCCCCTCCACTGACCGCGATGCCTTTGACGACGGGACCGGTCCGATCCGCAGTGCCCGTGTGAAAATGTCCGCCGGCAGTCAGCGTGCCTGTCAGACCGAAATAGGTGACGGCATACCGGGCTTCTGTGCGCGTGGCATTGAGAATGATGTAGGCGATGCCTTTTCCATCCTCCATGACTGCGGGCACTTCATTGCCGGCCTCCAATTTTGCGGCGAAGCCGGTTCCCCCCGCCAGCAGGAGCTGTCCTCGTATTTCCCCTCCCCCATGCGCTGCAGTATGGAAGTTCGCATAGAGTTTGCCCGCAATCAACGAGTCCAGCAGTGCAGGTGTAAAAGGTTGGGTACCGTCAGATGAACGCCATGAACCTTGGCCCAACCCCGATGCGGGATCTCCGCTTGCGGCAAGTTGTTTGACAATGCCACCGGACTGACCCGCCGCACCGACATGGATATGGCCGCCTGCAGTAAGAGGCCCGGTCAATCCTTGATAGGCTATATGGTACTCTATCTCAGACATATCGGTGGAGAGCACAAACACACCGGTACCTGTTCCCAATTCGGTATTCTGCGGTATCTCCTGGACCCCGTCGAGGTTCGCAATGAACTGAAGTGCCGTCCCGAGTGTCACCTGGCCGCGGATCTCCCCTCCCGGGTTTGCGGCGGTGTGAAAGTTGACATAGACCCGGCCGGTCAACAGGGATTCGACCAAAGCTGGTGTGAGGGGTTGCGATGCATCTGAGACCTTCCACGTCCCCGAAACAGTGTTGGATGCGGGATCACCGGACAACGCAATTGCCTTCACGATTGGTCCGGACCTCCCCGGAGTCCCGACATGAAAGTGGCCGCCGGCGGTTAGAGTTCCGCTCAACCCCTGGTAGCTCACGATATACTTCAATTCGGTCAGGTCGTCGTTGAAGACAAACGATCCGGTGCCGGTGGCTGCAGTGACAACGGGCGTGGGTTCATTATCGCCTGTGAGCGCAGCAACGAGTTGGATTTGCGCGTACGCGCTCGCTGCCACAAGTAGCATTCCAATAACAAGGGCCTGTCGCATGTGCTTCTCCATGATGTGATATGTATGTGTGTGATTTGCATTCGTCAATCGGGCTCGCCGTCCCGGTTATCGTCACGGAACGCCAGCGGAATCAAAGTCCTGATGCGCTCTTCGATTTTCTGCCCCTGGTTGAAGGGATCGTAAATCAGTTCTCCCTCGGTGAACCACGCATACGGATCAACTTTTAACGTGAGGTTTGCTACGCCGGAGCCCGAGATGGAGATGGGTGCCGAGAACACAATCTCCTCCTGGAAGGACTCTCGCGAACGAAACACGAACGGGGTTTCGTGATACAGACCTCTGACGACAACCGAATAACGCAACGTGTCGTTGCCCCCATCGACGAAAACGGTATCGGTCACCTGCGCGCCCCTGTCGGGAGGGTGAATATCAAGACGGATGCGTTCATACTCGCCCGGCGAGATCCGGCCGACCCAGAGGTCCTTCATGCGCACACTCAAGTCAAGGTCCACCACAAATTGCTCCCGTTTCAGGGCCACTGAATCACCCGTTCCCGATGCCACGATGGACAGGTCATCGAGAAGAAGTTTCGCTGAGATGATGTGCAACACTTCATGCGTGGGCTTGCCGAGCACAGTTGCCGGTGGGATGACACCGATCCTGACGTTGTCCGCCGATGGCATTTCATTGACGCCGAGGTCCTTACAGCCTCCGGCAGCTAGAAGCAGCAGCACAGCCACGAGCTGGTACACACGAAGCGGCGTTACAATCTGCATATGGTCACCTATCCTCCAAGAGTGCGATGTAAATGGAATTGACTCAAGTACTGCAACCCATGTGCCAGGAATCTGTTGGCCGTATGTATCGCTATTGGCGAGGAAAATCGGGAGTTGGTTTCACAGCTGGGGAGTCCGTGCCACATCTTTGCGCCTGAAAACTCAAGGAGATGGGGCACAGATGCCACACATTGCACGGGTCCGCGAGGAACCACTACCATTGCTTCTCTGTTGGATTAATGACACCATATTTCTATGCCATAACAGCACATACAGGCAATGCACCTTTCTCTCATACTGTGCCTGTTTGTCCCTCTCTGCGCCTCCGCACAGCGAGCAGACTCCTCTGACCGGGTTGTGAACCGCTCCGTTTCGGAAATCCATGGAAGGATCACTATTACAAAAGGCGATGCGCCGCAGGAGATGTCTTCGGGGGGCACCCTCCATGGAGGTTACGACGCGCATCGGCAGCATGATGCAGTTCACTTGGCTCTCGGCGCGCGCACAACACCGGCACCGCTGTCCGCAAGGGCTGTTATCTACCTGGTCAGTGACGAGTTGAATCACGGGGAATACCCTGTGCCGGTGGTGGTACCGGTGCTCGATCAGAAGGATCTTCAGTTTCATCCTCAGGTGTTGCCCGTTCTCGTCGGCACGACAGTGAGTTTTCCCAATCGCGACAATCTCTTTCACAACGTCTTTTCTTACTCTCAGCCGAAGGAATTTGACCTCGGGCGCTACCCGAAGAACGATACCCGAACTGTGGTGTTCGACCGGCCGGGTGTGGTAAGGGTGTACTGTGATATCCACTCCAGCATGAGCGCCACGATTCTTGTGCTGCAGAATCCGTTCTTCGCCACACCTGATGACAATGGTGAGTACAGCATTTCCGGCGTCCCGGAGGGAAAACACAGGCTGGTTCTGTGGTTCGATCGGGAAGTGGCGGGCAGTCGTTCCATAGAGGTGAAGTCGGGAAACTCAATCGAGGCCAATTTCATTCACTAGGATCCCGAAATGAACAAGTATACAGTCTGTGCGCTGGTCGCGCTTCTCCTTGCAGCGTCTCCGGGCAGGGGCCAGATAAGTCTTGGCGGGCAGACTTCAGCACACTTTTACCGGAGCGCGCACACACAGGCGCAACGGGAGCTCAACGGCGCGAGACCATCTTTCGGGTTGCGGGCCGATCTCTTTCTGACCGGGCAGGTTACCGACAACATTTCCACATTCTGGTACGCCAGGATCTCCGGTGATGGATCCATCGCTTTTGACTACGCAGTGATTCGTTTGACCGATCTGACTTCGCTGAATTTCAACGTGGAGGCCGGGAAGTTTGATGTGCCGTTCGGCAACCTCGGTGAACGCCGGTACCCTCGAAGAAACCCGTTGTACAGTCTCCCTCTCATTTACGAGTATCGTACCGCGCTTCCCGATCAAGTGCCGACGGAGGCAGAAGTGCATGCTAATCGCGGACAAGGAACTGGCATGCGTCTTGCTTACCTCGGCTTGTATGACCTGGGGGCAAAGGTGTTTGGATCATTTGACATCATCGACTATGCAATCGCAGTCACAAGCGGAACAATTAGTACGACCTCATACGGAGGTCCGAATTCCAACAATGATCTCGCCATCGTGATCCGCATGGCAATTACCCCCATAACCGGTCTCACTCTCGGGGCTGCATATAACTGGGGCGCCTATTTGGATGAGGCTCCCCCGTCCTTGTCTCATCCCGTCGACGTCAATGCGTACAAGCAGAGAGCCGCAGAGTTGGATTTTGAGTTCAGCCGCGGCCATGCAATGGTGTCGGGCGAGGTGGTGTACAACACGTGGCCCGTCCCGTTCGACACAGGCGATCGCGATCTTACGGTGCTCGGGTACTTCATCGAAGGGAAATACACGCTGATACCGCGTCTCTACGCAGCCGTGCGGCTGAATGGCCTGCATTTCGGCGACACGCGCCTCGGGCAGGTCGAACAACCGTGGGACTACGACGTGACTGAATGGGAGGCCGGCCTGGGATACTTTCTCGACAAGGATGTCTTGCTGAAAGCCATCAGGCGCGAGACCCGCACTCTTGGCGGAAGCCATCCAAAGGACAACTTGAACGTTCTCCAACTCGTCGTGGCGTTCTAGCGTATGCAGTTTCGCAACAAAATATTGCTCTCCATCTGGGGGGTGGTTGTCAGTCTTCTGATCATCACCTTCTTCTTCATCAACTACTGGATGCGCGCAAGGATTGAGGAGTCATCTCTGCGGGAACTCCACACGGGCTACTCCACGGTTTCGGTGCACGAGCAGCTTCAAGCCGCACAGCTCATTCGTGCCTGTATTGTGATTGCGGAGTCCCCCAGGCTGCGCGCTGTCGCCGAACTGGGCGACGCAAGAACGGCATTTCAGCTGATGAAGGAATTATATCCTACAACTCTTGGCCAGGTCATGGTGCTCACTGATCGACAACGCCATCCGCTGGTCAAGCTCCTCCGCGGGAGGAGTGATGAGTGGGACATCCCCGGTACCCGGATCATCGACAGCGCCGCCGCTCTTATCCCTTCAACCGACGTATGGCCGATCCGGGGAAGAATCTATCGCGTCGTATCGGTTCCCATCCTGGTCGAATCTGAACTTGTAGGCACGCTCACCCTCGGGTTCGAGATCACGCCCCAGGATATCGCTGTCCTTAAGCGCGCGACCAACAGCGATGTGGTGCTGGTGAACGAAAGTTCCACGGTGCTGTCCACCCTCGATTCCACGGAAGCGAATGCCTTGCTTCCCGCCATTTCATCGCTTCGCGGGCGTCCTCTTCTGACCGACGAGGACAGCGATGCCACGGCAGTCACGCTTACCACGGAAAACGAAACATACCTGGGCACAAGGCTTCTGCTGAACCCTGTGGCGTCTGCCGAATCAACGAGAGTGTTTTACCTGCTTCTCAAGCCGGTGAGTCTGGAAGTGCGGCACACCATGGCCTCAATTCTCGGGACATTCGGCATAGTCTCGACGGTATTCCTCGCCCTGACCACAATTGTCGGCCTCGTGATTTCCCGCAGCCTGACGCGGTCCATCTCAGAGCTGGTGAGGGGGACCTCCGAAATCGATCGTGGGAACTACGATTTCGCCATCCGCACGCACGGCCGGGATGAGCTTGCGCTTCTTGCCCGGAAGTTCATGAGCATGAGCGCATCGCTCAAGGAGAAGATCTCTGAACTCGGCAGGCTGAATCAGGATCTTCTTGACAGAAACAAAGACCTCGATGAGACACTCCGTAAGCTCCGGTCGGCGCAGGAGGACTTGATAAGAAGTGAACGCCTGGCCGCGACCGGTAGGATGACCGCCCAGCTCGCGCACGAGATCAACAATCCGATCCACAACATCCAGAGTTGCCTCACCACAGCCCTGACCCGGCTTCCGCAGGATATCAAGGGGCGGGAGCTCATTGACGTGGCCTATGGCGAGGCCGGCCGGCTTTCACGCCTGGCCGGCCAGATGATCAATTTCTACCGGGGTACGTTTGTGCAAGACGAGCGGAAACCTATCAACATGAACGATCTCCTCGCCGAGGTTATCGCATTGACGAGGGGCGAGTTGACGAATTGCCATATCACGCTTTTCACGGAAATCGAACCGCAGCTGCCCCTTATCTCCGGCTCGCGGGATAAGATATTGCAGGTGCTTCTGAACCTGATTACCAATGCCCGCGATGCCATGCCGGAGGCCGGCCGTCTCGACATTATCGCCCACGCTCACAACGGTGCGCTCCGGATGACCGTAAAGGACAATGGGACGGGCATTGCCAAAGAGCATCTCCCCCGGATCTTCGACGCCTTTTTCACGACAAAGAAGAAGGTGAGCGGGGTCGGACTGGGACTCTCTGTGTGCTACGGGATCGTGAGCCAGCATCGCGGCTCCATTGAAGTGGCGAGTACGCCGGGGAAAGGCTCGGCCTTCACCGTCATTCTTCCAACTGAGAACTGAACCATGACACGACAGGTGAAACCACGGGTCCTCATTGTCGATGACGACCTGGCATTCAGAGTCGGCACACTGGCATTGCTGGAAGACCACGCGTTTGATGTGACGATCGCCGTCAACGGAGAGGAAGCGAAGCAGAAGCTCTCCGAGCAGGAGTTCGATCTCGTGCTGACGGATCTCGTCATGCCCGGCGTGAACGGCCTGGATTTGCTGAAACACATCAAGAGCAGCCAGCCGGACATTCCGGTTATCATGGTCACCGGATTCGCATCGATTGGCACCGCAGTTGAGGCGATGCGTCTTGGTGCACTGGACTACGTGACCAAACCGTGTGAAAATGATGAACTCCTCATTAAACTGCGCAGAGCGCTTGACGAACGGCGGAAGGACCGGGAACTGAAGGAATTACGCCTGGAATTGCACGGCTCCTTCGGCTTCGGGGACATGGTGAGCCACAGCCCTGTCATGAATGAAGTGTTCCGTCAGATGCAACAGGTAACCGATACCGACGTCACTGTTCTCATCCGGGGAGAGAGCGGCACAGGGAAGGAGCTTGTGGCCAGGGCCCTGCACAGCAACAGCCGTCGCAGGGCAAGTCCCTTCGTCGCCGTGAATTGTTCGGCGATTCCGGAAGGACTGCTGGAAAGTGAACTCTTCGGTTACGAGAAAGGCGCGTTTACCGGGGCCACGCGGCAGCACCTGGGAAAGTTCGAGGAGGCGCACACAGGAACCCTGTTTCTCGACGAAATCGGAGACACATCCGCCCTGGTTCAAAAGAAGTTGTTGCGCGTGCTACAGGAGAAGACCATCGAACGAGTCGGAGGACAGGGGTCGATCGCCGTCGAAACCCGCGTTGTTGCCGCCACCAATCGGAACCTGGAGGCCATGATGCTTCAGGGGGAATTCAGGGAAGATCTCTTCTACAGGCTCAATGTCTTCCCCATTTCAATACCCCCCCTCAGGAAAAGGCTCGAGGACATCCCGATGCTCGCGGAGGAGTTGATACGCCGTCATGCTCCGCTGGTCGAGGGCAGGGTCCGTTTCATTGCTCCGACGGTCATCAGCGATATGATGCGGTACAGCTGGCGTGGGAATATACGTGAGCTCGAAAATCTGATCAAACGCGCGATGATCATGACCCCCGGTGACACGATCACTTCAGTGGATCTGCCGGCCTCGGACGGCTCTCCAGCGCAAGAGGCTTCGAAGGACTTCGCGCCGGTTGATGTGACTACGCCGTACAAAGACTATCTCTCCGCAATCATCCGCTATGCCGAGGAAACCTACCTTGTGCGCATGCTGCAACTGCACACAGGCAACATCAACCAGATTGCAAAACTTATGTCGATCGACCGAAGAACAATTTACAGGAAGATGACGGAGTACAACATCGACCCAGCGTCCTTCCGCACCTAGACACAATCGGGCTGTACGGCCAATCCCAGCCGCACAGCCGATTGTGGTGCCGGCGCGTGGAGGATACCAGACGCACTCATCACTGTACGACCACCGTTCCTCTCATTCCCATGCTCGCGTGATATGTGCAATTGTACGTGAATGTCCCCCTCGTCCCAAAGGTGGTTGCCTTGGAGCTGCCGGCCGGAATGTTGCCCGTGTCCCATACACCCGAATCACTCGTGGACGTATGCGCCGCGCCGTCATTGTTCAGCCACGTCACCGTGGTGCCCATCGTTACGGTAAGCGTCGCCGGGGTGAACACACTGCCCGACATCTGAACCGTGTTAGCCGGAGGGGGGGCGGGATTGTTGCCGGGTGGCGGGTTCGTGGTACCGTAGCCGTTGGGGTCGGTCGAAGAATCGCTGCAGCCCGGGGCGATGAGGCCGATTGCGAGGAGAGCAACCAGCGCTACCGCTGACAAGTAGGTTTTCATGTTACAACTCCTTTGTAGATGTATGGTTTCTTTACTGTGCGATCTCACTTTAAGCAATCCACGTGCCAGAGCCGGTTGGCAGGTCGAATGGTGCATTGGAGATCAAAGGGAGGAAATTGACAGGGATGTATTCACGCGGCGCGACATGGAAGCCACATGCCCGTCCCCACGACATGATCCGTGTGTGGCAATCCTGCTACGGCCGGCTGGGCATGCGGCTTCGGAATGAAGGTCAAGCGGCGAAGCCTGCTGGAACCAAACTGCGAACGAAGCAGTTAGGAAGGAATACCCTCACCGGTGACCTGACTCATGCTGCCTTTTTTGCCACGGAAAAGCAATCAACCACAAGGAGCTGACCATGCAACTTAAGTTCATGAGCGTCATGGTGAAAGACCAGGAGAAGGCCCTCAAGTTTTACACGGGCAAACTCGGATTTCACAAGATGGCGGACATACCGATGGGAGAATACAGATGGCTGACCGTCGTTTCACCTGATGGAATCTCCGGTGTCGAACTCGTGCTTGAACCGATGGGCTTTGCCCCTGCGAAAACTTACCAGAAAGCTCTCTTTGATGCCGGAATCCCGGCAACGGCATTCATAACCAAAGATATTACACGGGAATATCAACGCTTGAAAGGTGCAGGCATCAAATTTCGAGGTGAACCCGAGCGGTCGGGGCCGATTACGTCTGTTGTGTTCGAGGATACTTGTGGGAATTTGATCAATCTGGTGCAGCCGCACATGTAACGATCACGGTGTGAGTGGGTGCTCCTCACTCATGCGTGCGATCTGCTCTTCAGTGGTGAATGACGATAGTTCAAAAAAGAATCCGTGGTCCGCGGTTTATTTCTCATCAGGGTCTATATAGAAAAATGGTGCGTCCATTGTGGCCATCCCGACCTGGGACTTGCCTCCTTTCAGGTAACTCCCGTATGGTACAGTGCGCGCCTCTCCCCCACCGTACCCCTCATACCACATGTAGTACCGCCCGTTGACCGGCTCGACCGTCGTAAACCAGATGGCTCCTTCATCCCATTCGCCCTTCGCTCCCCGGCTGAATATGGGATTGTGAGGATACTTCCTCCATCCAATCAGGTCCCTCGACGTGGCGAGTCCTGCATCGAACGGATAGTCTTTGTTCCGGTCGGAGCCGCAATACACCATGTAGAACAGTCCACCCTCCGAAAAAATGCGCGGGGTTTCGACTGTGTAGCTATCCCAGGATCCTTCCGGACCGACAGGGAGCGCCAGCGAGGTCGCCGGCTCGTTGAAAAGATAACCATCAGGTGAGGTGGCGTAATGAATCTGGAAGGCGTTCTTTCCGGGGACCTGCTTCCAGAAGTACAGGTAGAAGAGACTATCGTGGAAGACCACCTCCGGTGCTCCACCGATGACGACGGGTTTGGAACCATATTTTGTGAAATGCACTCCATCATCTGAGACAGCAAGACAAATTGCGCGATCGGCGCGCGGACTGCAACCGGTATAGTACAAGAAGACTCTTCCCTCGTGGAGGATGGCGGCCGGATCGAGAGCATGAGATTCGTCCCATGACCCTGGTGGACCAACATCAATGACCGGTTCGGTACTGATTTCCCACGTGAAGCCATCGAACTGCTCCCGGGGAATCGTTGCGACGCCGATGCGGTCATGCCCGTTCAGTTGGCCCCTGAAGTACATGAAGTATTTTTGTCCGTTCAGGAGCAGATCCGGGTTGGCGGTCTGGGATTCTCGCCAGGTGCCGGCCGTTGCGGAAAACACGGGGTTCCCCGAATGACGAGTCCAAACAAATTTCAATGCATCCGAATCTGGGCGCTGTTCTCCTGGCTTTCCGCACTGAAAGCTTGTCAGGAGCAGGAGAAACCCGGCAATCACGAGGTAGAACCCATTACTTCGCAAGGGCGCGCGCCTCATGCAGGAACCGAGTTATTTCCTCTTCTGTGGTGTAGAGAGACACTCCAACCCGTGTTACGCCACCGCCGTCGAGCAGGCCCATCACCTCCAGCGGACGTATGGCGTAGAAGTGGCCGTCCCAGGTGCAGATTCCACGTTGTGCAAGGTGCCCACTGACCTCGGTGGCCGTACGTCCTGTCATTGTAAAGGACACGGTGGGACATCTCCGCGGAACGGCAAAAGACTGGCCGTGCACTGTGACCCCCCGGATCTCCGTGAGACCTTGATAGAGCAACGAGCCGAGCGCGTGTTCATGAACGCCGAGGCGCATCATGCCGTCGCACACCTTTGAACGGAGATCCGAGCCATCTCCGAGCCCGGCGATGTATCGCACCGCCGCCTTGACGCCTGCGATCGCTGCATGATTTAATGTTCCCGTTTCGATCCGGTACGGCGCCCGCTGGTCCTGCGTGCGAAGACGGTCAGTATCGAGCCGGCCAAGGAGTCCTTCACGCGTGTACATGATCCCGACGTGCGGGCCGTAAAATTTGTATGCCGAACAGATCAGTATGTCGACATCCATGGCCTTCACATCGATGGCAAAGTGTGGAGCAAAATGTACAGCGTCGACCATCAACAATGCACCGACTTCCGCGGTGGCTTTCCGTATACGGCCGACATCATTGACCGTGCCGAATGCGTTTGAAGCGAGCCCCATTGCGACGAGTTTGGTGCGGGTAGTGATTTTCGAGAGAAAGTCGTCGTAGTCGAGGGTTGCATCGCGGCGGACCGCCGCTTCACGAACCACGATCCCCTGGCTCCGCAGTGCCAGCCAGGGACCTCGGTTCGCCTCATGGTCGAGTTCGGTGATGACGATCTCATCCCCGGGCTGAAGGAGTCGCCCGATGGCTCTGCTGAGCGCAAACGTGAGAGTCGTCATGTTGGCGCCGAACGAAATCATTGTTTCTTCGGCCGCACCAAGATACGCGGCAACTGCCTGCCTTGTCTCCTCCAGCATCCCGTCCGATTCGACGGCCGTAGCAAACTGCCCGTGCGTGTTGGCGTTGCAGGTTGTGTAGTAGTGCGAGATGCCCTCGATTACCTGCCTGGGGATCTGGGTCCCGGCCGGACCGTCGAGGTAGACAAGCGGTACACCGTCGTGCATCCGTTGTAGCGACGGAAAGTCCTCACGCCTGGCTGCGAATGACTTGGTTGTTGCCATTACCGTGCCTCTCCCAGAGGTTCCCATTCACCGAAAGCCTCGATTTCCAAGCGGACCTGCGGCTCCGACTGGTAGCTTTCATGTGAGTTGTAATACCACCCCAGGTACTCTGATCCACCCCCACTGTGCGTGGTGATCAAGAACCTGTTTGGCAAGTGTCCGATATTCATCGCACGGTCTCGCGCCAGCGGTTTGTCTCCCCCTTGCGGGTCAATGGGAATCCAACCATAATTCGGAAGGTACACTTCCGGCCATCGGTGAAACACCTCATCGTAGCTTGCATCATCCCCACGCACGACAATTGCCCCCACATATCGAGCGGGAAGCCCTGCCGCCCGGCAGAGGGAGATGAAACTGAACGAGTACTCGGAACATGAACCGGTCCCCCGTCGCAGAACAACCGGAGCTACGTTCCACCCGCCTTCGAGCCTGTATTCCAGTCGTGTGCGGACAGAATCGAAAATCCGCCGTGCAATCCAGTATGGACTCTTCTCATTCCCGACAACTCGTTTCACCATCTCCTGGATGAACGGATCCTCGATCAGGTACTTGGTGTCATTAGCCGTATACAGCTTCCGGATGTCTGCCGGAATATCCGCAAGGTTGCCGCACCGCTCGGGAAAGATGAAATAGTTGATCGCCGAGATCCGTGCGTCGACACTCATGTAAGAACTGAGTGTCGTTCCTGCGGACTTGTCACGGTAGGTGAATTGGGCACACTCCTGCGACCACCGGTCTGTGACCCTGCCGGTTGGCGTGGGGGTGAATGTCACCCGCAGAATCTCCTGCTGCGGCAGCGACACCGGAACAGCGATGGATACATTGAGTTCCCGAAGCTGTCCCTTCCCGATAACCTTCGCCTCGTGCTGAAAGGTTGTCCGAAACGCCTTTGTGTTCTCAATCCTGAAGAGTTCGTCGTCCTGTCGCACCAATTGAAAGAGCGAATCCTTTTGATAATCGACGGTCCAGAGATGCTCCCCGTCGTACGCCAGCCCGCGTGGATACGGCCCCGGGGCCTTCAGGATGATGATGACTTCCCCGCTGCGGGAATCGAGCATATAGAGCTCATCTGTCATTCTATCGGAACACCAGAGGTACGATCCATCGAAGACAAGACCTTGCGCAGATTGTGCCGGCACGGGGAATGTCTGCACCGCCGTCCCATCACTCAGGTCCACCTTCATGATGGATCTCTCCGAGAGATCAGATACCCAGAGGGTGGTCCCATCCCACGCGAGAGCCTCCGGGCTCCCACCCGGGGCATCTATTGTGGTCAAAATTGTTCCATCCTTGGGGTCAACTCTGAATATCTTCTTCTGGTGGGAATCGACATTCCAGAGAGATTTGCCGTCCCAGGCAAGGCCCATCGGCCAGAAGCCCGGCGACGGGATTTCACGCAGCACCGATCCGTTGGCGGGGTTGACGCACACAAGTTTGTCCTGCTTGTGATCCGCCACCCAGAGATTGGTGCCGTCGAACGCGAGCCCTGTCGAACATGAATACGGTGCCTTCACGGCCTTAAGGACTTTTCCCGGATATGACCATGCCGGGATGCAGACAGCCGGAAGAAAAAGAATCAGCGCCAGGCGGGTAACACGCATAGCATACCTCCCGAATGTGATAGGAGCATCATCCAGTGGCCGGCGCTACTTCGCCAACCGCTTTGGCTCATTGGCGAACCATTGAATCTGGCCGCAAGACGTACATGCCAGTACTGCGGCGGTTTTGTTTGCCCACTCCACACCAAAAAATGTGAGCCCAGGAGTATTGAGCAGAATTGCGCGATGTTCAAAGATCTTTTTGCCGCAATGTGGACATTTCACCGGTTTCCCGCCCACCTCGAACGCCGACGGCGTTTTGTCCTGTTTCGTCGAATCGAAGATCTTCATTTTGATACCCGCAGATGTTAGTTCTTCGATGTCTTCTGTGTTGATCCAATGCCTGAATCATGAGTGTAGATCAATTTCCATTGACCCGAGATGTTCTTGAACACGAGCGTATAGGCATGCGGATCGCAGACATACTTCACGCCGGACTCCCACAGGGCTTCATCCTTGCCGAGCCATGAGCAGATGACTATGTCCCTGGTGACGAGTGGGAAATCGCGGCGAATGGAGGTCCACTGGTAGGCGGATGCGGAGCTTTTGAAGGCGGCCATCACCTTCTTGTGGGTCTGGAAATCACGACGCGTGCCCTGGGCATCGAAGTAAACCCAGTCTGGCGAGTCTGCGAAGTACTGGAGGGCTTCCTCCGGATTCACCTGTTCCCACTTAGCCCAGATACTGTCAGCCACGACTGTGACTTCTTTCGTGATCCGGTCCAGTTGCTGCGGATCCAGCTGATCGCCCTGCTGAGGCGTGCAGCCAATGCAGAGGAGGAGCAGGGCTGCGACAAATAGGTGTGCTTTCATGATGGCCTGTTTGTGATCGGCTTCCAGAGTGCATTCAAGAGACCTTGCAGAGAGTAGATAGGTCTTCGAATGGGGACACGCGGCGGCGCATCGACGCCCCAACGGGTCTCTGAGCAAGGGCAGCTGCAATGGACATGCACCTTCGATTGGCCGAAATGAGGATAGTCAACCCATGGCGAAATGTTAAAGAAGAGGATCACCAATGTCAACCTCTTGGGGCCCCGGACAACCCTTTTTTGCTGGTATTGGCCCCAATGTATCGGCGCCGAAAAAACCGGGTTTGACTTTTGACAACCCCACCTTTATCTTTGCCCCGTGCTTCCGAACCAAGAGCGCTGGAGTCTGGACGCTTCAATGCATCTGGAGGTCTCCATGGCAAAACCACTTTTCGCCACCCATCCAGGCAGGTACGATCTTTTGTTTTCAAGGGAGAGAGTGCACTCCACGACAGGCACTGGGATCATGTTCGTCTCTGTGTACTGTGTTATTGCCGCCGCACGCACATCGATACTCGCGTGGCAAAGAGAGAAGCATCGGCTGCGCAGCAGTCAACAGTCCGACCCAGGATGAAGGACGAGCCCATCACAACGCGGGAGTGTACCTCATGCGAATGAACGCAGTAGTATTGCTGGCCGCATTGACCTTCCTAGTTGTCCCCCTGAGTGCTGGTACGACAGAAGCTGATACGACCGTTCAGATCTACAGGGTCACTCTTTCGGATGGTTCTGCCTTCGTGGGCACCATCGTCTCTTCGACTCCGGACTCGTTGATTTTTCAGACAGGATCCGGAATCACGATGACATTGCCACGAAGCGCTGTAACGAGGATCGAGCGTTTGCGTGGATCCATCGAAGAAGGTGTCTACCGGCGTGTCGATCCTAACGGATCCAGGCTCCTGTTCGGTCCCACGGCCCGCCCTCTCAGAGCGGGAGAAGGGTATTTTGCCGCCTACGAGATCTTCTTTACGTACGCTGCGGTTGGCATCGCCAATTTTGTTTCTCTGGGAGGAGGAATGACCATTGTGCCCGGCGCCTCCAATCAGATCTTCTATCTGTCTCCCAAACTGGCCCTAACCACGCCGGACGAAATGATCAGCGGGGCCGTTGGGGCATTCTATATGAATGCGCTCTCGAGCTCATCTGATGGGCTAGGGATTGTGTATGGAATGGGGACATACGGGAGTCCGAGGGCCGGATTGACCCTGGGACTTGGATATGGATACTCCGAAGGGGAGTTCTCAAGCAATCCCGTGGTGCTTGTCGGTGGAGAAGCCCAGCTTTCCGATAGTTTCAAGCTCATTACAGAAAACTGGTTCCCGGTCGGCTCTGACTTCTCGATCCTCTCATTTGGCTTCCGGTTCTTCGGAGACAACCTTGCGGCCGACCTCGGGTTCTTCTACCCAATGCACGACGGCTCGGGGATCTCCGGAGGCTTTCCTTTCATCCCGTGGCTCGGGTTTGCCTACAATTTTGGAAAATAACACGGCCCTGGTGATCACGCAGCAACGGCACTCTTCCGCCTTCGCATAACTCCGGCGATGCTCAGCGCTGCCACAACCAACAGCAACAAAGCCGAGATGCCGACAGCCCACCAGTTCACGGCGCGTGATTCAACCCACATGTCATAGTCGGTGATGTACAGTGCTCCTTCGAATCCTTCCCAAGTGACAGTGTTCCCGTTGATTGCCGGGGCGTTGGTATTTGTGATCAGCCCCGGCATTTCTGTCCGAACTTTGTAGCCAAAGGGTGCGAAGTTTTCCACGAACGCCCGCTGGTTGGCGAGGAGGGTGATGGCATCTGATTTCCCTTCAGCCGCACGCAACGCCGCAGGGTTTTGCAGAACACGCGCGAATTCTGCTCCCATCAAGTTAAGATCGCGGGCTCTCTTCTTTGTGTCCGAAAATGTGCTGAATTGTGCCCCGACAGTACGGAACAGATCCTCTTTGCGGCTTACGACTGAGTCCACCGGCAGGGCAGAATCACCAAGCTCACGTACTCCCTCCAGAAAGATCTTGTAGTACGCCTCGAACCAATTCCGTGAGTCCCATTCATTGTAACGGTCTTCTGCGTCCGACAGAGCAAGACTGTCACCTTTTGTAGGAAACTTCTCCTTCCCCAGCTCGTGCCGCATGAACATATCGAGTTCAGCAGGGGAAACATAGTCCGACAGGGGGACCTCATTTACGTTGTGCAGCCTCGACCAGGTTTCATTGTACCGGAACGTGGTGAAGAACCAGTTGAACCGGGTTTCCAGGCGGGGCGTGATCGTCACGCTCCTGCCCGGAATCCCTCGCAGTGCCCGGGCCATATCCTCGACCGTTTCAAATTCATGACGAGCTGTGAGGATGTATTTTTTGTCCTCCTGCCGGGTCTCCAGGATCCAGGAGGAATCGATTCCGAGAATGATGCGTGCACCGGGGACTCCGGTTGAATCACCGGAGAAGACGACAGTGCGATGAAGAGATTCGTCACGACGGACCTGAGTCGTTGTCTCTATCTCCAGGCAGCCGGGAGTTGTGATGATAATGCATCCGGCAACTGCCGCAATACTGAACGATCGAACCCGCATCCCACCTTTCATCCAGCACCTCCCTTCCTTGATAAGTAGAAAACAGGACTCGCATGTTGCTGTACAAGCCGGGAAATTTCATCGATGGTCCCGGCATCCAATCGGGCCTCTTCCGCCAGCCGCGGGGCGAAGTGCAACGTCCGCACCACGGTCTCCTCCCACAACCGCGCCTCCTCCCTCGTGATGAGTATGCCATTATTGCTGTCCGCAATTACCCGGTCACCCAGGGCTTCGAGGATTTCCCGCGATCGGGGGATCTGCGACAATGCCTCCGCATCCAGTACAAAAGCCGCCTGGAACACGCCAGCACGGTCCCGTCGGAGCGCCATACTTGTCTCGAGGTCTGAAACATCGCTCATCACCGAGTACTGCTGGTACAAAAGGGTGCCTACGATTGCTGCAACCAGCGACGCGAAAGC
>DAINBR010000026.1:0-16187 GCA_036732865.1 Bacteroidota bacterium
GATTGCTGCGCGAACGTCGTCGGTGTGAGCACGAACGCCGCGACGAAGATAAGCAGCAGCAGTGGTGCACCTCCATGTGTTTTCATCCGAACCTCCTTTGAAGGCGTGGAATGAAGTACGACGCAGATTGAAGTAGTTCCTCCACCAGCATTCATGAGAGTGTCAAATGGCATGAAGGCGAATGGACTCACGCCTCCGGTTTCACGCGCGTGCCCGTGCTGCGAGAGTGACGCTTGCCGGCTTCATCAGCAAAGAAGAGGTGATACACTCCACCGTGTGTCTTGAAGAGGAACATTACACACCGTTCTTTCAGTGAAAAGACGGTGAGAGTGAGCAGCCACTAAATCAGCCACTCCAGCCACTCGTTTTAGGTCATTTGAGGCGGTGCAACAGGGGAGAAATCTGCGAAAACAGCGGAGAGCGAGGGATTCGAACCCCCAAGCCCTTGCGGGCGCCGGTTTTCAAGACCGGTGCAATAGCCGTTCTGCCAGCTCTCCGTACCGCTTTTTGCGCTGTCAGTAGCAACAAGGGTGGCAATCGCTATTTGCAATGTACGAAACAAGCACATAGCCGTCAAGCATCCCCTCGTCAAGCATCCTCTCGTCCAATGTAACGGCCCGTGCGCCCTCATGCAACTTCTCCCCACTGATCCAACCTGTCCACACCGAACCGTATTCGCCGATCTCCCGCTTCCCCTTAGAAGCGGGGCCGTGGCGGTATTCCAGAATCTCAAATGGAGCACAGGAGATGAAAGCACGGGTTTCAGTTACTGCGAGCGGAGAGCATATGTCCACTCTTTGAGGCGATGGAAGAAAACGAACCGGGGTTCGCAACGCCAATGAAGTATCCAGCCGTCCGCTACCACAGGAACGCTGCGCACACGATGATCCCCACACCGAGAATCGTTGTCACCACCGACAATCGGCGAATCTGCTGTTGTGCCTTGATGAAATCGCCGGAGGGCGCCGCACCTTTCGCGGGTGCCGCCTTCCGCATCCGTGGCACTGCCACCAGCCCGATCAGGAGCCCGACAACGACGACGATAAGCACAAGGACGTGTTTGATCGCTAGGGCGATGCCTGCCTCCGATGATGTTTCAAAGTACATACCCTCCGGCGTCTTTATGTACCCGGTAATCAACAGGAGCAGAATCGAAATCCACGCGACCATCGAGAATTTCTTTCCAATGGTACTGTTTAGTTTCGCTGCCTCGGGTGGATCCATCACCTTGGCATAGGGGTCGAGAACGATTTTGATGAAAATGGAGCCACCAACCCATATCATTGCGGCCAAGAGATGAATGAGATTGACAAGCTGATCGAACATGATTCCTCCTCCCGGGTGTGATGGAGTATGAGGTAGGCACCACGCAAAGCGCTGAGCAACCAAACTCATCTGAACATAGGCATTGTAGCGTGGTTTGTCAAGAGGCAGGATCTACGGATGTAGAGACGGAATCGCAGGCATGAACGCTGCTGGAATGCAGGTCGAAGTCTTCAGGGGGAGAGCACGCGAAGCGCATCTTGAATCGTAGCAACATAGAGCACCTGGCATTCCAGCCGCCTTGATGAACTCCCGTCGTTTCATGTTGATCCCAGAGCCATTATTGACGTGATTGCGGGGCCGGCACAAAAAGCTTGAATTCACCCGGACGTAACGCACGCCTCGTCATACCCACCGATCGTATTGCCCCCTTGAAGTACCAGACCTTGTTCATCCGCATACCGATTGATACGTGTGCATTCTCTACCGGAATATACGGTACGCGGCCGCTCATCTCCTCGACGCCGTTCACGTAATGCGTCCCGACACCGTTTTCGTATGCGAGAGCGATGTGATACCATGGCCCGAGCGGATGCGGGAGGTGTTTTGCCAGAAGAGTGAGAGCCGCGGAATCAGCCCGGATGTGAGTATCAACGAACCAGGTATTCGCATCGGTCAATCTCAGCTCGATGAGCGCGCGGCGATTCCCGCGTCCCGGATTCTGCACGTGCAGGAACCGCTGTTCAACGTTGTTCGGGAACGACTCGTAGGGTTTACAGACGATCTCCATGGTGAAGGATGTGCTGCCGTTAAGGGGACAACCTTGCACGATAAGGCCATCATCGATGCCGTCGAATTCGACCGCTTTGCCGAGATCGAACTCTCTCACGATCGGATTGCCGGCGAGAGTGACGGGGTACCCTCCTATCGAAGAGACATTCTCAAGATTCCAGATAATGGAAGAAGAATCGGATGTCGACGAGACAACAGGAGATGTGAGATTCACGTACGGTCCTGGGCCCGACAATCTGGCGAGCAGCTCAAAGAATTGCTCTTTCCTCTGAGAGGTTATTCCCCAGGACACCGGGATGCTCTGATATCCTTCCCTGAATGTAGAATCACCAGCGCCCAGTGTTTCCCCTCTTTTCCGAAGATCAAAGAATCCCCAGGAAGCGCCCGCCCTGAATGCATTCATCATGTTGTTCGTGGATCTGTCAAAATCGTAGTGATCATCCTCGTTGAACAATATCGGCATCGGACGGTAGCCTTCCACCTCCCGGGTAAATTTCACCATCTCCGTGATACGGCCCGGATCGTCCACACCATTGCCGTGGAGAAGGAGGAAATCGGAAGTCATGACAACATTGGGGAAAGGAATGCGACCCCCGGTGTAGCTTGTTCCAGCATAGAGCCTGTATCCCGAATTCTTTTTGCCTTTCACCAGCTCGATCAATTCATGCACCCGTGCCGGCTTGAGAATAGCATGGTCGTACGAAGCACTGTTGCATTCGTTGTTGATTTCGATGAGGACGTTCCTTAACTTTTTCGCAAATATCCAATCGACGGTGCTGTTGACGGCATTGATCACGGCGGATTCATTTTCAAGATGCTGGTCCTGTCCGAAGTAGAATAGGCCGAGTATGACAACCATCCCTATCCGATCGGCCTGGCGCAGGATGCCCTCCAGTCTCTGGAAATAGTCAGGTCGCGGATTCCCATTGCTATAGTACCCGGGATTCACCCATCCCTTGTTACCATAACCGGTGGGACTCCCTCCCTGAATGTTCAGCGTGAATGCGAGCAATCCACGCCGGTGCCATTCAGGCATGGCAGCGACAAACTCCGCTGTGTTTCGATCCGGACTCCATTCTCCGGTATCGGGGTATTTCCAGAGATGCCGGGTTTCAGGGTTCAGATCATCGAATATCCCCTGGACCATTCGGGCATTCGGGAGAAGACCTTCGAGGGAAATGCCGTCAACCATTCTTCCCTTCAAGGTAATCTCATTGTTGATGAAGAAATCCTCTCCCCTGATCGAGACGACGGTGTTCATTTGCGAAGCCGAATGGGTACGGCCGAAGACGAGACATGCCAGGATCGACAAGAAAGCATATGCGCGTGTCATACTCATCGCCACTATCTCATGTACATGCCAAATTTCATGATTGCCGGAGAGTCTGTCGCTTGGATAATCGTGAACCGGACCTTCCATACCGTCTCATTGGGGAACCGATCCACTTTGCGCGCACCAATTGCCTTTCCCTGTGAAAGTAGTTTCCAGTCACTGTCGATTTGGCCTTCAACCTTGTACTCGCGCACCCGTCCTTCAAATCCGGCCGCCTCGCAGATCTCTACTGCACTTATGTCAACTGGGCCTTCCGTATCAATTTCAAATGTGGCCGCGGTCATTCCATCGTCGGTTGCCCAATAAGTATCTGGATCGCCGTCCAGCGCCTTTTCAGCGCCATACTCCCGTGACGAACCCCGCACATTGCTTACGTTGACAGGGCGGTACATTGCCATGTCTCTGCCTAGATCCCCATCGATGTCATACTTCAACTCCGGCAAGGCCTTGAGCGCCGTATCGGACAGGAGTTCGGCGCTGTTTGACCAATAGCCGGTATTCCTCAACGCCTGAGCTCCTCGACGATCTTCCAGCTGAGCAAGATACAGGCTTCGTGGCGCAACATGTGTCCCGAACGAGTCGAATTCCCCCTCGGGCAGGATGGGGGCCGTGTCAAACAACCTGGCTGTTTGCCGGCGTGCACCTATGCAGCCTATCGCCCAGTTATGTGATTCTGGAGGGTTCTGAATGATATACGTTTTCGCGACACAGTTCCATGCGACCCCCCAACCCATCGTCCAGCCGTGCCCGGAACCAGCGACCCCGCGGTTCATGAAGTCAATTCCTCCGTCGGGGATTCTGCAATTGTCAAAGAGCAATCCGGTAGCCCAACGCTGGTGCGGTTGAAGGCGGCTCCCGTAGCCACTGAAGGAGCTGTTCAGTACAACATTCGGGCCCGCCACCAGACTGCCTGTCCATACAAAATAGGTGTTACCGCCGGACGCCTTGCAGCGGTCAATGAGTACCTGACACCCCTGGATACTGAAGTCGGCCGGTTTTGATGCGCCCAGATTTGGATACGTGTGCGTCACGAACACCTGCCGGAGCGTCACCCTTCTGCCGGTAACAGCGGTGCTGTTCATTGTCTCTTCGCAATACACATCGTTTACCCAGCAATCATCGCCCCCTACCCGAATGGCGGAATAAGGAGCGTCCGAGTATTTGATTTCCAGCGGAGGACACTGAATGTGCAACGCCTCAATTCCTGCTTGCGCCACAGCAGATGACATGTTGGATCTGGTTACCTCGGTACCGGGAGGGTTCAAGTATTTCGCATCGTAGGAATCAGTCAGCGGCACATCGACCGTGACCTTGTTTCCGTCGATAGCTGTGATTCTTCTCTCCACATCGCCGGTTCTTCCCGCACGGATTGAAGTCTGAGGACGTCCATCACGTTTCAGGTTGTCCAGCTGCATCACCTTCAACCAGGCGGCAGTCGTCGGTCTCTTGATGACGATGGTGTCGCCGACATTGAATTTCCTGATGTCTCCCACCCCGAACGTCCTTGCTCCGCTGGGAACATACGCATCTGTTATCGTGGTCCGCAGAAGAGAGGTTTTGGTGGGTTGCCGCGGATCAGAGCCATCGCCCGGCGGGGGGTTTTCGCCGTCTCGAATCCGGGCACTCCGTCTTTCGCCGATGATGATGGCACAGTGTTTTTCGCCTATCATCCTGATGGTCGTTCCATGAACGCCGCTTCCGCTACCCCGTAGAACAACACCGCTCGTTGCAAGATAGATTGTCTGTGAACAGATAAATTCTCCGGGGGACAACAATACGGCGCCGCGAAAACCGTCCTTGGCAGGCAATGCCGATACTGCATCAATGGCTTCCTGGATATGCGGAGTGTCTTCGTTGCCACCCGACGGTTTTACCGTCCTGGCCACGGGAACCGATGGCAATGCAACGCCGCCGCCCATGTAACCCGCGTGAGAGAAATCCATGATCTTGTCGCCGTTGGGAGTTGCCTTGTACCTGAGCTTACCCTCCATGCCCGGGTAGACCCATGAACTCCTGGACTGTGCATCAACAAGGCGCGTGGGTCTTTCCCCGTCATTCACGTTGATTACGCGATCCTCCATGCCGCTCACGGGCGACGCGTGCAAGCCGGCGCACAACACAAGAACGAGAACTCTCAGGATGTACGTGCTCATACTACTCCGCGTGGGTTCTAATACGTGTATCAATACGTGCTGTAGGGACATCCGACATCATCTGATCAGCGTCAATTTCCGCACATCGGCAAATCCACCGGCCCGCATTCTGCACAGGTACGCACCGGAACACGCACCGCCGGCGTACCACGTTGCGGGATAGGTGCCGGGGAGTTTGACTTCATTCACGAGTGTGGCAATATCCCGGCCCAGTACATCACAGATCGATACGGTAACCAGTTGTGTTCTGTCAATTCGGTATGTCAGGGTTGTTTGCGAATTGAACGGATTGGGAAAATTGTGCTCTAAACCCATCGTGCCGGGCACCGAGAGTGCTGAGTGATCAACCTCTGCGGTGCCTTCCTGAATGGAAAAACCGGCAAACCGGACAGTCTCATCGCGAAGATCGGATGGCGTGTTCAGACTGCGGTATATTCCCCATTTGGGCCTGATGAAGTCGTTGTCGGCCCGCACAGTCATGATGCTGGTACTGTTGTAGGAAAGAAGTGTTCCGCCGTCACGAATCTTCCTTACCGTTATTGCATACCGCCCGTCGGCAGGATGCACGTAAACGATTTCCGTGCATTCAACCCATTCTCCTTCAAACAATGACAGATTGACGATGGCCACCTTCGTTGTGTTGTTGTGTATGAGCTCCATTTTGTTGGGGCTCCCTTTTCTGGGCGTGAGCGTGAACAACGGATTGCCGTCGTCCCCGCCTACGGGTTTGATCTGGTGAATATGTGTGAAGCTGCTGGAGGGCTTGAAGCCGGCGGTTATCTTGAATTTCCATCGGTACGTTATGGTCTCACCCACGACTCCCTTGAGATTGTCGGGGGAGCTATCATACGTCTTGATTTCAACCCGCTGCCTGTCAGTATTGATACCGCGGTCATCGTCCGGGGTCACATGAATTGAGAACTCAAAGACATACTGATTCAGGACCGAATCCCACACTTCGGCAATGTGTCTGCCAAAAGCTGGGTGACTGGCGTCGGGATGCTCCACGGCAGTGCCCCCGGGGGCCAGCACGCTGTTGATCAATTCATAGGTGGCGCCCGGCCCATCAGCTTCGAGAACAATCTGCGCGTGGACGATGAGCGGACACGCCAGGAGAATACCCAGGACAGCTGATCTTCGTATTGTGACACACAAATTTTCCACGACTACTTTCCTCGTGCTGGATTGCAGGCTGTGGTAGCGCCTACCAGTGTTGATACTGTTTCCATTCTTCGGCCAATCGCCTGAGTTTCCCGTCGGAGTGCTCGAAGAAGGTCTTGTACGATGAACAAATCAGTGCTTCAGGGTCAGCCCGTCACTCCCTTTCTCAAAAACCCACGTGCGTTTCCCCGACGGCGGGTCCACAGAGATTTCCACAGCACCCCCGTTCACTCGACGCACGATCACAGATCCCGCAATCTGTTGTGCTTCCTTTTGGTCACTGACGGGCATGACAATGGCGACGAGCATAGATGTGGTCGTTTTGGCTTTCACGACCGCTTCAATGTACGGAATCCAGATAAGCCTTGCATCCTCGGTCACCGGAATCGTGGGGATCCTGCCTTTGATGATTTTGCATTCATTGTCCAGTGCCAGAGGAATCAACGCCATGCTATGACGCTTGCCATCAGAGAGATAGACATGATTGTCCAGGACCCGGCATTCCCCCAACTCTGAGGCCGACTGGGCAATATCAGGACTGACATTTCCGCGAGAGCGCGTCGCTCGCCTTGATTCTCCCGCAGTGCCGGCTCCGACACCGGGAAAAAACCTTGCCCTCACATCGGCTCCCGGCAGGGCATCGACTTCATCAAGAACGAGTGTGATGGTTGGTTTCTCGAGGACGATGTGCCGTTTCCATCGTTTCAATTCCTTCCCTGGATAGGCATGCGTCGGATCCATTGCCACGTAGTCGCGCTGTACGCTGGTGCGGAAATCCACTATACGACCTCCAATACCATCCTTCCACGGCTGGTCCTTCTTCTTCGCGATGATTTGTTCTTCCCCGTTCACACTGATGACGTTGTGCCCCGCGCTCGTTGTATAGGGGTACCCATAGCGATCTTCGCTGAAGTAGAGCTCATCGTACCTCATGCGACCAAGGTCTCTAATAAAGACAGCGTCATGCCAGGTGACGATAAAGTGCCCGCAATCCAGATGGCCATGATGAGGGTCAGAATTGAAGCCTGCTTTACAGGCGACTGTGACAGTTGAAGGATCCAGAAAGTCGCTTCTCAGCAATGCCCAATCAATGCTCCGGAACAGCTTGGATGGCTGTTCGGGTTTGACCGGGACGACGGAGCTGCGCGGCCAGAGAATATCATAGATCTCCTCCCCTTCTCCGAGGAATTTATCCCTGTACCATGCCCCTGTAGGATTGCCGGTCTCTGCCACCAGTTTGTCCACCACGTAGGTCGGACCGATCGCCCCTCCTTCGCTGTCTTCGAAATTCGCTGTCAGCCCATAGAGGAAGAAATCAAAAGGATGGTCCTTGATGTTTTTGTGGAGGAAGAGATTGTACTTCCCCGCCGTAGCTCTTTTCAGTGCGTCCATGAACATGACGCTCAGACGCATCATGTAGCTGTAGTACCCCCGGCCTTCCTGCCAGCCGCCATCCTCGCCGATTTCGTTGAACGTCAGGTTCATCCGGTTGTAGGCTTCAGCAACGACATCGATGAGCTGTGGGTTCTCTTTGAGCAATGTCAGCGCTGTCAACCCCAAGCCGGCGTAGCAGATAGCCGACCAATTGCACCGGTATGCAGACGACCACCAGAAAAAATCATAGTTACCCCGTACTCGCGTGATGGCTTTCTCGAGCAATCCGTTGCGTATCTTGTCCTTTTCGGCCTTCGTGAGAATTGGATAGAGCCAATCATACACAATGGACAGCGTATTCGCCCTTGCCGCCGATGTGATATCGTACGAAAAAACGACCTGGTCGTCCGGAACATTCCAGGGCCACACACGAGAATAGATGATGTCGAATTTGTGCGCCGAGTTGACCCATTCGTCCTGATCACTTATGGCGATCGCGAATTCGACCGCCTTCCTTCCATATTTCACATCTCCCGTCATCTGATACAAGAATGACAACGTGAATGCCCCTGTGACTATTTCTGACGTGTATCTCAACGCCCCATCGTCAGCAATGAAGTACCGCGAATGCTCCGGAGCCGGCGGTGCGGACTCCCTCACCGGGACGGAGAGGAAGCGATGCCCTTCCACCAGCAGTGCCGCCATGAGATTCCTGCATTCCGGATCAGACTTGATCCTTTGAAGCAACATGGCCTTTTCTGCATCCGAGAACAGAAGATAGGGGTGTTCCAGCCTGCCGATCTTCATGCTTTGCAGCAGATCACCCGTGCCGACTTGAGCATGTAACGGAGCGGCGGCAAAGAAGGCCACGGTACAGAGGAGTACAACACACGCGCGCCATTGCATCGTTATGCGAGAAATGGTGGTATGAGTCATGTATCACCTTTTCAATTCAAGTGTCGGATCCATGGCGGGGCGAGCAGACCCACGCACAATGTTGCTGCCACATGCCGTCGTCGCCCTGAACTTCGGCATCGTCTATTGAAGCACGGCCCGTTGAAATTGGCGTGGAGTGGTTTCCGGGCGAAGGACCACCACACTCTCCCCCTTTCGGCAGACAAACTTCAACAACGCACCGCGCAGGTTCTCGGCCTTTTTTCCGTTTCTGTATAGTGTCACCTCGCGGTTATCCCAGGGGTTATTCAGCCGGCAGCCCTGGTCAAGGGCCGAACGAACCTCCACAAACTCAATCTGACCTTCCTTTTGTGAAGAGCAGATTCGGAATCCCCCGTGACCCAGGAGATCGAACACCACGTCCCACTCTTTCGGCCATGCAGAGAAAACCTTGATAACGGATTCCCCGCCTCGTGCGGTGTCGAGGCTCGTGAGGAGAGACCGGTGAATCCCCGACGTCAGCCCACCGATGTGTTCGGCGTCGATGGCGCCCGGACCCTCGCGTAGGCGCAAACGGTTCCGGAATATCTGGGCACCTCCAATGCCGACACTGTCGATGAAGCCTCCTGTGCGGTTGAAATTCAGGAACATACTCTTGAGCTCAGGCTCCGATCCGATGGGTTCAATGGCACCTGGCCCGCCGTACACAAACGCACCGTACCCCCCGCGGCTCGCGCCGGTGCGTCGGGGGCGATCAGGCACCTGGACGAGATTCTCACTGATTTCAAGCCAGAGGGGCCGAAGGTCGGCATCGACCCCGAGGACTTCGGATGCGCGCACGGCGAGCGGGAAAATCGCGCGCATGGTGGTAACTTCATAGGGTGTGTCGGAAGAGTTCCAACTCCCCTCCCCGTTATTGACATGATGGATGTGGTACTTACCGTCTGCCTCTTTCTTGAGATTCGGAAAATGCCGGTAGAATTCTGCCGATCCTTTGATGAGCGGATACGCACGATCACGGAGCCACGCAACATCACGCGTGTACTGATAGCGTTGCCAATAGAGCTGGGCAATGCGGGCTCCGGCACCAAGGATGTGAGTGCAGTGGCCGAAGATTCCATGAACGCTTTCCGGAGAGGCAAAGCGTTGGGGTTGGATCGACGCCTTGGTCGGTACGACGTAATGTCCCTGGTCCCAGCGTCCATCCGCCAGAAAATTCCACCGGGCGTGATGGCGATTCTTGGTTTCGACGAACCACTGAAACTTGTTCGATCTCTGCTCATACGGCTTCCGCACCAGCATCAAATCCTGCAACTCAGCGGCAATATCATCCGGCAGAGTTTCCAATCCTTTGAATGTGACAATCTCAGGAATCCATATCCCCTGCGATCCCCATTGCTGGCGCGCCGCGATGGCACAGGATTCGAGCATTCCGCTGTACATGGAGAACACCGGCTCCATTAATTCCATCCGGTTGGCGGGCATCAGGTTGCTGTAGTAGGCATTCGTGTTCGCCCACCAGTATTGAGATCCCCATCGACGCATGTCTCCGGTGGTGTTGAACAGCAGTCCGGCAAACCGGGGAGGATACATCCCCAGGGAAGTTGACCCCATCAAGTAGAGGAAATAGGCATAGTGTTGTTCGGCGAAGTCGGCTTGCCCGTCTCCGCTGTGCATATGCACGAAACCCTTCGACCAGAACCCGTCCCACCAGGAGGCGTTGGATTGCAGAAGGTGTTCGAAGGTCTGGCCTG
Organism: Bacteroidota bacterium; assembly: GCA_036732865.1. Taxonomy (GTDB): domain Bacteria; phylum Bacteroidota; class Ignavibacteria; order UBA10030; family UBA6906; genus Fen-1255. The sequence goes on from DAINBR010000026.1 coordinate 10,725, forward strand.
CGACGCCTTCAAGTTCGCGCGCTGCTCGTCCGGCGATGTCCTCCTCCGGGGCAGAGGTTGCGGCGCTCGCAATCAGAACGGTACACTTCCCCCGACCCGGCGCCACTGAAAGCTGGACGGTCGATTCGTTCAGGTACTGCGCCCGTGAAGGCTTGCCGAGAACCTGAATGGCCACTGCAGTTGCGTTGTAGTATAGATGTTCCCGGTACTCCTGTGTGAGAAGGATCCGCCCATCGAGAATGTGTAGCTGCGAAGTGGCAGTGTGCTCGGCCGTCCTGATCACCACCGCATGCTTGCTGGCCAGCTCGTAGCTCCGATCGTAGATGCACTGGATTGCATACCGTAGCATGCGGAGGTCGATGTTGATAACAGGAGGGGCGTTGCGCTGATCGTCGATCTCGACTGCGATGATATCCCGGCCGTGCAGTGCGAATATTCGCGCGGTTATGCCGTTCCCGCGAAGCGTCATGAGTCCGTTAGCAACTGACAGGTGCTGGCGGAATTGGGTCCCAACAAACACGGCGCCTCCCGCATCGGCGACGTGAATGTCGACGTACGCGCAACTGCTCCCATAATCACTGTCGGCACCGGGAAAACTGACCGATGTGGCATCGCAGGCGAACACGTCGACACGGTTCACTTGAAACCTAATTGTGGACGGCGATGTCCACACGAGGCTCCCGGTTCGACCGTTGCCGATCGGCAATCCCTCTTCACTTCTGTGTGCGGGCGCCAGATACGTGATATCCGCACGCGCCGCCAGGTTTCTGTAGCCCATATCCACCATGGAGCTGCGCAGCGAGTCTGCTCCGCGCAAAACCGACGGAGCGACGACAAGGCAGAGTGCCAGAGGGCCAATCGACCACACCCGGTGTGTGTTCATACTCGAGTCCTGATGATGTGGATATTTCTCAACAACAGGCAACGGAAACGCAGACGACTATTTCACTTCCAGCACACCGTATCGGATCTGTACGGGATTGTTGTACTCCCTGGCGGTCTTCCGAACGTAAGAATGGAATGCTTCGGGTGTGTTATGCACCGCGCCTTCGTTCCATGCACCGGCGATCAGATACTCAAACGTCATGTCCCTCGTCACTGGTACCCGGAACGTGTGGTTCCCCCCCCTTGCCGCAATATGCCGGTAGGTCGGTTGGTACTGATCCTTGACAACAAGCGCTGTCCCGACAAAATCCACCTTGTATGATTTCTGGCCGGTGTCGTCATCAGGATTGGCCACCTGCTCGCTTCCCGTCCGAATTGCGATTCCTTTTTCAACGATATTGCCCGATGTATCCGCATTCGACTTGATGCCGCAGGCGAAACTGACGCCATTCGCATGGGGGAAGAACGACGTGTAGGTGACCTTGCAGGTTGAGTAGCTTTGATTTGTATATGCGGTGTAGTCCTGGATGAGTTCGTAGTGACCCCGGCCCGTGTTCCAGTTCATCGTCCTGATGCGAATGATGCTCCTCACCGGACCGTTCACGACGACATCGAAGGAATAGCGCGTATCGGTTATCTGATCTTCATTGAAGTTGCGTTCGGAAATCTTTGTGCCTTTGAATGGGGTGAACCGCGGCACGGATATGGAATCCGGGACATCCGGAAGTTCGAACAATCCGATCCCACCGGCCCCGAAGGAACCGCCCACGCCCATGATATCCGATCCATAATCGAAATTTGCTTTCGGAACCCCGTAATAGCCGCAGAGATTGTCGATGCACATCCTCTCCGACATGAGAACTGGTTTGCGTTTGGCATACATGTCGACGCTGGTGGGGAACCAGAGCTTCCACCCGATGTTCGCCGATTCCCACCAGGGAATGATGTGTCGCATATAGCTGCCTATCGTGGCATGCGTTCCATGAGGGTTCCATCCCCGTCCCGAGAATCCGAAATAGATGTAGAGCTGTTTCGATTCGCGGGCCTTGAAATCGGTCTGGAAATACAGCTCGTCCCAGATCCCGTCCTTGTCAAGGTCATCGAGCTGATAGAAGATCTGATGACCGTTCTTCTCCCCACGCATTCCATGTCCGCCGACAATCGAAAGTTGTTCGCGGGTCGGCTCCGGCTTTGACGGCAATGCCGGGTCGACGACCGTCACCCACATCTCGTGGAGTTTCTTCACAGGGAACTGCTCGCGTGTGATGACGACCGGGCAGTCTGATCGATCAACATCGAGGGTATTAATGAGCGTGATATTGAGACGCTGTGCCGGCGTGAAATCCCCTTCCGCGTACCAACCGGCTTTCTCCTGAGCTGCGCAAGCACATGCCAGGAACATAGGAATGATGAAAAGTTTCCGCATGAGTTCTTCCTCCTCTTTGCTCTCAAACCCGCGCATGGTGCAAGCCACGGAATCTCCATTGCCCAGCGCGACTATTCCTGTTGTTGCTGTTCTTCATTCCAGGACTGGAGAATTGCGAATCACCAAACCACTGACGTGTTCGAACTTCGCCGGAGTCACGCCGGGGGCGACCTGGACTGCACAACGATCGATATCAAGGCCTTCCACATCAACACACACAATCGCAGGCCGCAGGTCTTCCCGTTCCCATCTCAGGCGAATGTCAGAGAGCTCAAGGCCTTTTACATGTCGCGCGAAGAGCCCGTAACCGGGAGTGGCGCCTATTCTCCGCGGCTCGGGATATCCACGATCAAGTTCGGGCGGAACTCGTTCTGCGTCTGCCTGGTCGCCGCCTCCCTTGAAGGTCAACCAGATGTTTTGGAGTCGGACGTCCTGCACGGGATGGCCCGGCAGACCTGTGATGTGGATGCCACTCATGCTATCGATGCCCGTTGCGACGACATTGGAGATCATGATATTCCTGACAATGCCGACGGCGCTGGTGTCCGGCCCGCGGTTTCGCCTCCCCAGCGTGATGTAGATCGGATAATCGTCCACGTCCATCATCGTGAGGTTCGATATACTGATGTTCTCCATGATCCCGCCATCCACTTCTTCAAGAGCAAGTCCCCGGCATCCGCGAAATGTGCAGTTTGCAATGGTGATATTCCTGAACCCTCCGTTGGACTCCGTGCCGAACTTGATACGGCCGTTTTTGTTCTTGCTCGGTTTCATTGTGCCGTCGAGGAGAGTGCCTTCTTCGAAACCGGAAAGCTGGCAATTGACAATGCAGATATCCTCTGTGGTCACGGCCTTGCCAAGGGCAAACGAACTCTTGGGGCACAAAGCATCATCATTCGGTGCATTGATGCGGCAATTCGAAACCGTCACAGAGCGACAGCAGTCGAGATTGATGCCATCGCGATCGGTGTCGATGATCACATTGTCGATCGTCATATTGTAGCAGCCAGTCGCCAGGATGGCAAAATGCCCCCCGTGATAGATGGTGATGTCGCGAATCACAACCTGGCGGCATCGCTTGAGGGCAATAGCCTTGTCTCCGAGGCCAATCGAGCCCGCTCCCACCTCCTTGTCCTTCCGGGTGAGACCCCCGCCGTTAATTCGCCCGGGTCCCGAAATGACGATATTCGTGAGGTCTTCCCCCCACAGCAGGCTGTTGTGAAAATATGTATGTCCGCCATCCTGATATGCCATTCCCTCAAATGGCTCAGGAGGATCGTAGGCATTCAGTTCTTGCGGCGCGCCCAGGATCATGGCGCTGACGTCGAGCCAGAGATGTGTGTTGCTTCTGAGTCGAATGCTTCCACTGAGATACGCGCCGGGCGGAAAGTATACGGTCCCACCGCCGTTACGTGCACACGCCTCGATGGCACCGTTGATCGCGGGGCTATCGAGCACGTTGCCATCTCCAATAGCCCCGAAATCCCGTACGTTGTAGTACGCCGGCGGAGCGGATGGACTTGCGGTTTGTGCGTCGGCTTGCACGCCGACGATCACCAGAATGAGCAGAAGCGTCGCTCGTTTCATCGTGATCCCTTCCTGTTCAGACCTCACCCGTTTCTTCGCATCATCACAGAACTCGGTCTGCCGCGACCCTGCGATCTGCCGCAGACATGTCGTGCAATAGAAGACGAAGGGTGTATTCAGATGGCGTCCACACATCCCTGCCGGGTCTCTGTGACGGCCCGTGTTTCGGGACGCTCGGACACTGTGTCATCGATCCACTTTGTCCCCTTGGATCTCGAGGACCAGCACGTAGGCGGTCGCATGCGGGCCCGGACGCGGCACACGCGCAACGCGCACGCCGTTGAGCGTCTCGATCACTATCTCCTTCTTCTCCGGATCACCGAGAAGGTAGGCTTTTCGTATTTGGTTCCTGAAGGCCGGCAGGTCGAGCCCTTCGCGTGGGACATTGAATATGGTGATGTAGATCTTTCCCGGCTTTGTGGTGCAGCGCCAATCGTTCCGCACGAGGAAAAGTGGTTTGCCGTTGCGGTCTTTCTGTTTGTCGCTGAGCTCACCGAATTCCTCTCCAAACGGAGACCGCCCTGCACCATAAACCGCGTCTCCGTAGACTTTGAGCCACCGACCGACCGACCCGAGATTGTCGGCACTGGCTTTCGGAATGACGCCATCCGCGTCCGGGCCGACGTTCAGAAGATAATTCCCGCCCTTGCTGACGATGTCGATCAGCTTGAAGAGAATCTCACCCGGTGATTTCCAGTCTTCGTCGTCCCGCCGGAAACCCCACGTGTGATTTATAGTCGCCGGCGTTTCCCAGTCGTCATCGCGGGCGAGATCAGGCACGACGTTGTCACCTGTGGTGTTGTAGTCCCCTTTGATGCCGAGACGTCCATCAATCAGCGTTGCCGGCTGCAACTTGTGCACGACATCCACGAACCTCTGGCTGCGCTCCTGCGTCATCATGCGCGGGGTATCGAACCAAATCAGGCAGACCGGACCGTAGTCCGTGAGCAATTCCTTGACCTGTGGCTCTGCCTTCTCGCGGAGATACTTGTCAAAGTCTTTGTTTTCATCGGGTCCGAAATCCCAGGTGTTCCCCGCACCGTTCGGATCGTGCCAGTCCTGGGCCTGCGAATAGTAGAAGCCCAGCTTCATCCCCCGTTTGGCGCAGGCGTCAGCAAGCTCTTTGAGCACGTCCCTCCGGAATGGTGTTGCATCGAAGACGTTGTAGGGGCTGGCTTTTGAATGATACATTGCAAACCCATCGTGGTGCTTGCTGGTAATGACGATGTACCGCATCCCCGCATCTTCGGCCATCTTCACCCACTCTTCGGCGTCAAACTTGAACGGATTGAACTGCTGTGCAAGCTGTTCATACTCTTTCACCGGGATCTTCATGCGGTGCATCACCCATTCCCCGATACCGGGTGAACGCTTGCCCTTCCACTCGCCGGCGGGGATCGCATAGAGACCCCAGTGAATGAACAGCCCGAACTTCGCCTCCCGAAACCAGGTCATTTTCTCACCCTGCGACCGGGGTGCTGGAAGGGCGCTGGATCCCTGAGCTTTTGCGGCATACGAAACGGCCATCGAAGCGAGCAACGCGAGGCCGAAAAAGCCTATCACGC
>DAINBR010000027.1:0-13139 GCA_036732865.1 Bacteroidota bacterium
CAGCTCGACGGCCCGGGTAACGCTGTTGCGCGGCGGGGTCGGCAGCGCCCTGGCCACTGCGCGCGCATGCAGGCAGAGTAAGTGATCATGACAGAGACGGCCGTAGAGCAAGGCCATCGGCACAAGAGTATTCATGATCATAGCATCGATGCGGTGCGTGCCGAGGGCGATTGGTGTGCCGGTTCTCTTGTTCCGGAAGTGCAGGTGACGGCTCCAGAACCCGTCGGGCAAGAACGCAAACACATCGCGCAGCCGCTTCACACGCGTACGGGGTGAAAGGCCGTCGCAACGGAATATTTCGAGAATCCGGTGTGCGCCGGAGTCGTTGAATATGGCCGGAAGGAGAAACACGAAGGCGGCAAGCCGGCTGGTGGGAAAATTGACCGGACGCAGACGGAAGAACAGCCACTCAGCTTCATGAAGGAGAGGGCGATGAATCTGTCTCCGGAGATCCTTCCATCGGTGCCGCAATCGACGCACATACCGCACGGACGTTTGCTCCTTCAATCCATGAGGTGAAGGCAACAGGCCCGAAGCTCCGAAAAGAATTGCCATCATTGTCTCCGTGTCCGCGAGCGACCACTGTTGCAGCAGCTTCAACGGCACATTCTGTGCAAGCGCGCCGAATGGTTTTCTGTTCTTCACATATCCCAATCCCTCCAGGATGCCCTCATAGAGCATCTGATCCCACGCAGGTTGAGCGTTCAGCTCGCACCTTGTCCATCTCTCCGCCGTTGTCCGCTCACGTTCCGGAACCTTTCTATAGCAGCGTCGCTGCTCATGCACGGTCAGGTGCTCTTCACGGAGCAGCTCGTCGAGCCGCGCCTCAAGTACGTTCATCCGGCGCCTGATGCGCCGCCATCCGAGACGCTGCAGCACCCGGCAGAGTGATTTCGCGGGGAGAACACCAAGTTGACGGACGCACGGGGGGGGTGGAGGGGATGATGGAGCTGTTGATGATCCATCCGGAGGCAGGATGAGGACAGGGACGACCCGCCTGCCTGCCGTGTGAGTCGGCCGAACATCGCTGGGGCATTCGCCCACAACGTGGAGTATCACACCGTTGTAGTGTGCATCCTTGTCGTGATGATGTGCCACCCAATCACGTGCGTGCAGATGCACTTCAACAGCGCCGCGATACAAACGACCATCAAGGCGTATCAGCACATCAGTGTAGTCAGGTCCGCCATCACAATTCGGTACACCGGGCGAAAGCACCATCAGAGGCCGGCGGTCGGAGGTGTGCAGGAGGGAGGTAGAATCGAGTCGTTCCCAAACGCGGCGGATGGATATCTCCGAGATTCCATCCATACTGAGACACCATGAAGATGAACGCCCTTGCAGCCGGAACATCAGCATCCGGTCGCGGGGGTGTTACGCGACTGCGCGATACTCGTTGATCTGATCGCGCATCGTTGATGCGGCGTTTCTGGCGGCGTGAGCGAAATCTTCACCGGCGGAGGCATAGATCACATTCCGTCCGGCGTTGATAATCGCAAGGCAGCCGTTCTTGTCGCAGCCGTACTGCACCGCCCGCCTGAGGTCGCCCCCCTGTGCCCCGACACCGGGGATGAGCAGCGGAAGCCGTGGTGCGAGTGAACGGATGCGTTTCAGTTGCGATGGCCGGGTTGCCCCGGCGACAAGGCCGAGGTTCCCCTGCGTGTTCCACCGTTTGACCCGTGCGATCACCTGCTCGTAGAGCGGTTTTCCCCCGCTTTTCAGGTACTGAAGATCTCTCGCGCCGGGGTTTGAGGTGAGTGCGAGCACAAAGACGCCGTGGCCTGCCGAGCGGAAAAACGGTTCGAGCGAATCGCGGCCCATGTACGGGTGCACGGTGGATGCATCGAAGCGTAATTCGCTTATCAGGGCGCGCGCATAGAGTTCTGATGAATTCCCGATATCTCCCCGCTTGCCGTCGGCGATGGCAATGACAGATGGGGGGATATGCTCCCGTGTTCTGTGCAACACGGTCCACCCCTGTTCGCCGAGCGCCTCATAGAACGCCAGATTCAATTTGTAGGCGCATGCAAGGTCATGCGTGGCATCGATCAGCCGTTTGTTGAACTCAAGGACACCTTCGGGAGTCCGTGGGAGATGTGCAGGAAGTTTCGCAATGTCAGTGTCAAGGCCGATGCAGAGGAGAGAACGCTGCGAGTCCTGCAGCGCACGGAGGCGGTCGGTAAAGGGTGTCACGGGTTTTTCCATCGCTGTTTTTCCTCTTCCGTCAGTAGTTCATTCATCGAGCCGGTGCGGTATCCCTGCAGGTCAAGCGTGACATATGTAAACCCGAGCTGTTTGAAGCGGGCCACAAGCTCACCGCGCAGGGGTTCTTTGACCAGGCGTTCAATTTCTGTGGGATCCACTTCCACACGCGCCGTGCTGTCATCGTGGAAGCGCACCCGGAAGCGGCGAAACCCGCTGTCTCGGAGGAAGGTTTCGGCGGCGTCGACCCGGCTCAGGTTGTCGCGAAGTATGGGCGTACCGTAAGGGAAGCGGGACGAGAGACACGCAAATGACGGCTTGTCCCAGGTAGACAGCCCCAGATGTCGGGAGAGCTCCCGGACTTCGGCTTTCGAAAAACCTGCTTCCAGTAACGGCGAGCGGACCTCGCCCTCGGAACGGGCACGCATGCCGGGCCGGAAGTCGCCGAGGTCATCTGTAATTGTCCCATCGGCGATCCAGAGAATGCCTTCCCGTTGGGCAATCTCACGAAGTTTGCCGAAGAGTTCCGTTTTGCAGTAGTAGCATCGGTCCGGCGGGTTCTCCTGGAACTTGAGCACATCGGTCTCTTCCGTCTGCACGATTTCGTATCGTGCTCCGATGCTTTGGGCAAGGGCGAGTGCCTCTTCGAATTCCCGGGTCGGGTAAGTCTCCGAGCGGCCGATCATTGCCAGAGTTTTTCCGCCGAGCTGATCGACCGCGACTTTCAGCAGAAGCGTGCTGTCCACCCCTCCGGAATATCCGATGACCAGGCTCTGCATTTCATCAAGGATACGCCGGAGGGCGCCATATTTTTCTTCGAGTGCCGGGTTGATCATGTGCGCTTCCATCCTATTGAACGAAACGACCTCGCCCCACCGAGGCGGAGCGAGGTCGGCGGTTGACGCCGTTGCGCCGCCTACTTCCGCAGGAGACTCTTGAATTCTTTCATCGTCCTGACTCCGGGGAATTCACGCTCGAAGTCCTTGCGCATGTTCGGATCAAGACGGAATGAGCTTTTTAGCGATTCTACGGCTTCAAAGTTGCGGTTCAATACCATGAGTACTTTGGCCCGCAGGTAGAACGATTCAGCCGACTTGGGGTTCGCATCCACAGAACGGTCAAAGGCCTTGAGTGCCTGGCGGAAATACCCCAGCTCAAAAAGCGTCTCGCCGTAGTCGAGCCACGCTTCGAAATTGTGGGGGTCAAGCCGGGTCACCATCCGGTAGCTCACGAGCGATTCACGGAGCTTTCCCATATTGTACAGGAGATCCGCCTTGGCGTACCAGAGCTCGGGATATCCCCGATGAATCGTGATCGCTTTGTTGTAGTCCGTCAGCGCCCTGCGGAAATCCTCCAGGGCATCGTAGCAGCTGCCGCGTCCGAAATAGGACTCGTAGTGGCTGTCGTCAAGCTTGATGGCCTGGTTGAAGCTATTGATGGCATTCGTGTACTCGGCAAGCTCTTCGTAAGCATTCCCGAGGTTGTGCCAGGCGGGCAGGTCTTTTGGCTCAAGACGGAGCGTTTCCTGATAACACTCGACAGCATCGTGCAGGCGGCCCAGGTTTGCCAGGGCATTTCCTTTGTTATACCAGGCCGCAGGGAAATCCTCGCGGATCGCCAGAGCGGTGTCGTAGCTCTCCAGAGCCCGGTGGAACTGTCCCAACCGGCTCAGGACTATGCCGCGGTTGTACCAGGCGTTGAAGTTGTAGGGGTCGCGGTCGATATGCTCGTCATAGCACCGCAATGAATCTTCAAGCTGGTCCAGATAGTCATAGCAGTATCCCAGCTCGTACCATGCTTCGCGGTGATCGGGGTTTCCATCAAGGATGAACCGCAGGATCTGAGCGGCGTCATCGTATTTTTCCATCTTTGCGAGCGTAATGGCCTTGGTGAAGAGAGCTTCCCCATTGGTCGGTTCGATCTCAAGGGCCTGGTTGTAGCTCGTGATGGCTTCCTCGAGCCTCCCCAGCTCGTCCAGGGCAATCCCGCGGTTCACAAGGATCTCCGTATCCACCGGATTGAGGTTTAAAGCCGTGGTATAGGCATCGAGGGCTTCGGCGGAACGGTTCAGATTCGAGAGGATGAGTCCCTTGCGCTGCCAGGTGTCGGCACTGTACGGCACATGCACGAGCATCCGGTCAACAAAACGGAGCGCGTCTTCGTATCGCCCATTGTCGAAGTAGAAACTGACGATTTCGTCGAGCGCTTCGAGGTTGGTGATATCAGATGAACCGTCACCGAGCAGATCTTTGTACTTCTTCAGCTCGTCTTCAAAACGGTCCGATCTCCCCTCCTCGCCCTCATCATCGTCAAAACTGCCGTTGTCCAGAATGCTCATCACAGCTCCGTTGGAAGACATCCCTCAGGGGTAATAAGTTCAAAAAAGTGGGTGAAGTCAATAGATTGATTTTGAGGGCCCACAGCCGTATATTTGTGTCTTAGTTTTCAATGATTTCCACGAATATTGACACATTGCGGGAGCGCATTGCCGCTGCCAGCCGCAGGTCAGGCCGCCGGCCGGAGAATGTGACCCTTGTTGCAGTTGCCAAGACATTCCCGGCGGAACAGGTTGACGAAGCGGTCAGCGCCGGCGTCGTGGACATCGGTGAGAACTATGTGCAGGAGTTGCTTGGCAAGCGCGAAACACTGTCTGCCCGGGATATTCGCTGGCACTTTGTAGGGCATCTGCAGTCGAACAAAGTGCGCCAGATCGCAGAGTGGATACATCTTGTGCACGCGCTGGACAGCGTATCGCTTGCGCGGGAGCTCGAAGGCCGGGCGGCACGGGTGGGGAGAACTCTTGAGGCCCTCGTCGAAGTGAACACCACGGGGGAGCAAACGAAGTTCGGCCTGCCACCCGACAGAGTTGCCGGATTCATCCGATCACTCGAGCCCCTCGCACACGTCCGCATCGCTGGATTGATGACCATCGGTCCGTTTCTACCTGACCCTGAAGGGTCACGGCCGATGTTCCGGATGTTGCGGCTTCTGCGCGACGAAATCGCCCGGACGCCGCAGGCGAACACAGACTTGCATCACCTGTCGATGGGCATGTCAGGCGACTTTGAAGTGGCCATTGAAGAAGGGGCGACACTTGTGCGTATCGGCACCGCAATTTTCGGATCGCGGAAAAAGCCTGGATAGGCAGAGGACCATATGAAACTGACACCGCTGGACATTCGCAAGCAAGAATTCAAACGCGTGATGCGCGGCTATGACACCGTCGAGGTCGACACCTTCATGGACGTGATAGCCAATGAGTTTGAGGAAGTCCTCAAATCCCAGAAAGAAATGCGCGACCGTCTTGTCGAACTGGATGTGCAGCTGAAAGACTACCGGCAGATTGAAAAGACTCTGCAGCAGACGTTGCTGCAGGCCCAGGAGACAACGGGGAAGACGTACGAAACCGCCCGCAAGGAAGCGGAACTCATCGTCCGGGAGGCCGAGCAGAAAGGCGCGCGAATTGTGGAACAGGCACATGACGAACATGCGCGCGTAAAGAATGAGATCATTCAGCTCACCAGCCGGAAAGAAACCCTGATCCAGCAGCTCCGTGTGGTGCTGAGTGCAGAGCTCGACCTGCTGAAATCGCTGGAGCTGGGCACCGCGGAAGGGCTTGTGACACCGTCTCCGGTCGGTACGGGGAAAGCCGCCATCGATTTGGACGCGATCGCAAAGACACTCGACCATGATACAACTTCACAAGCTCATTGACGAGGCGATAGCCTTCCTGCGGACCAGGACCACAGCGACACCGGAGATCGGCATTATTCTCGGCACCGGTCTCGGCGGTCTGGTCAAGGAAATCGCTGTTGAGACCGTAATTGACTATACGGAGATTCCGCACTTCCCGCTTTCCACGGTGGAATCCCATCATGGCAAACTGATCTTCGGGCGGCTGGGGGGGAAGAGCGTTGTCGCGATGCAGGGACGCTTTCATTACTACGAAGGGTACACCATGCAGCAGGTGACCTTTCCCGTGCGCGTGATGAAGTTCCTGGGAGTGCACACGCTGCTGGTCTCCAACGCCGCCGGCGGGATGAATCCGCAGTTCCGCAGGGGAAGCTTGATGATCATCACGGATCATATCAACCTCCTGGGCGACAACCCGCTGATCGGGCCCAACGATGAGACACTTGGCCCGCGGTTTCCGGATATGTCAGAACCGTACAGCAGAAAACTGATTGCTCTGGCGGAACAAGTGGCGCTGGACCTTAAGATCCGTACGGAGCGGGGGGTATTCGTGGCGGTGCCCGGGCCGAACCTCGAAACCCGTGCCGAATACCGATTCCTGCGATTGATCGGGGCCGATGCTGTGGGAATGTCCACCGTGCCGGAAAACATCGTTGCGAACCATATGGGGCTGGCCGTGCTGGGTTTCTCCATTATCACGGATGAATGTTTCCCCGATGCGCTCCAGCCTGCGAACGTTGAGGAAATAATCGCCGTTGCTGGATCCACCGAACCGAAGTTGACGGCAATCATGAAGGGTGTCGTCGAACGGCTCCCTGCTCAGTAAAGGACAGTACTGCGTGTTCAAAGAGTTGAACGAACGGGTATCGTACCCTGTTATCGAGAAGCAGATCCTGGCGTTCTGGAAGGAGCGCGGGATCTTCGAGAAGAGCATTACGACCCGCAATGGCAGACCGGGGTTCACCTTCTATGAAGGTCCGCCCACCGCCAACGGCCGTCCGGGTATCCATCACGTCATGTCGCGCACGCTGAAAGACCTCGTGTGCCGCTACAAGACGATGTGTGGATATCAGGTGCACCGGAAAGCCGGCTGGGATACGCATGGCCTGCCGGTGGAAATCGAGGTCGAAAAGCATCTGGGTTTCAAGCATAAGGAGGACATTGTTCGCTTCGGGGTTGCCGCGTTCAACCAGAAATGTCGCGAGTCGGTCTGGAAATACAAGGCCGACTGGGAACGCATGACCGAGGAAATGGGGTACTGGGTGGATCTCCAGCATCCCTATGTGACATTTGAAAACAACTATATCGAATCCATCTGGTGGGCTCTCAAGCGGGTCTACGACGAAGACATGATGTACAAGGGGTACAAGATCCAACCCTACTGTCCGCGTTGTGAGACACCGCTTTCATCGCATGAAGTCTCGCTCGGCTATGAGGATGTGAAAGACCCGAGCGTGTACGTTCGCATGCGGCTCACGGGTGTCCCCGATACTTCGTTTCTGGTCTGGACTACGACACCCTGGACGCTCATCGCGAACGTTGCACTTGCTGTTGCAGCGGACGTCACCTACGTCACGGTGGAGCACAAAGGCGAGAAGTTGATTCTTGCCGAGGCACGGCTTCCGGTGCTCGAAGGAGAGTACACCGTTCTGGAGAGGCGCAGAGGTCACGAACTTGCCGGGCTGGAATACGAGCGGCTGTTTTCCTACCACCCTGTCGACCGCAAGGGATTCTATGTGATCGAAGCCGATTTCGTTACCACTACGGACGGCACCGGGATCGTTCACATGGCGCCCGCGTACGGTGAGGATGACTACCAGGCCGGCCGGAAATACAATCTCCCCGTGCTTCATCCGGTCAACCGCAGCGGCGAGTTCGGTCCTGAAGTCACTGATTTCCCCGGACTGTTCGTCAAGGTTGCCGACCCCCGGATCATCCGCAACCTGAAAGAACGCGGACTTCTCTACAAGAAGGAAACGATCACCCACAGCTATCCGCACTGCTGGCGGTGCAAGACCCCGTTGCTCTACTACGCACGCGAGTCGTGGTATATCAGCACGACGAAGTTTGCCGACCGGATGATTGCGTTGAACAAACAAATCAACTGGGTGCCGCCGGAAGTGGGCGAGGGACGCTTTGGCAACTGGCTGGAAGAGAACAAGGACTGGGCACTGTCGCGCGACCGGTTCTGGGGAACACCTCTGCCCATCTGGATTTGCGAGAAGTGCAAGACACAGAAGTGTATCGGAAGCATCGCCGAACTCCGGCAGGGCAACAACGTGCAGGAACCGCTTGACCTTCACAAGCCGTTTGTGGATGAGATCACGTTTGACTGCTCGTGTGGGGGCACGATGCGCCGCACGCCGGAGTTGATAGATGTATGGTTTGACTCCGGCGCGATGCCGTTCGCGCAGTGGCATTACCCTTTCGAGAACAAAGAACTGGTTGACAGCGGCGAGCGGTACCCCGCGGATTTCATCTGTGAAGGGGTCGATCAGACGCGGGGATGGTTCTACTCGTTGCATGTCATCGGTACATTTCTGTTTGACAAGCCGGCCTACAAGAACATCCTGGTCAATGAGCTGATCCTCGACAAGGACGGCCAGAAGATGTCGAAATCCCGCGGCAACACGGTGAATCCGTTTGAGATCATCGCGCGGTTTGGCGCGGACACAACCCGCTGGTACCTGGTGACCGCGAGTCCGCCCTGGCGTCCGACGATGTTTGATACCGAGGGGCTCGTTGACGTGCAACGCCGGTTCTTCGGCACGCTGGTGAATACCTATGCGTTCTTCGCGATGTATGCGAATATCGACCGGCTGACGTGGAAGGAAGCCGAGGTGCCGGTTGCAGAGCGGCCGGAAATCGACCGGTGGATACTGTCCGAGTTGCATTCGTTACTCCTGCGATACCGGGGCTTCATGGATGCGTACGACGTCACGAAAGCCGCCCGGAGTGTCAGCGACTTCACGATCGATGCCCTTTCGAACTGGTATGTCCGCAGAAACCGCCGGAGGTTCTGGAAGAGCGAGATGGGGCGCGACAAAGTGGCGGCCTATCAAACGCTCTCCACGTGCCTCCAGAGCGTGGTGAAGCTCATGGCCCCGTTCGCTCCGTTCCTGGCAGAAGAGATCTTCCGCAATCTCAACAGCGTCACCGGTCACGAAGATGTGGAATCGGTCCATCTGTCCACCATTCCGGAGCCGGATTCCTCCATGATTGACCGGGTGCTGGAGGATCGCATGGCGCGCGCCCAGAGGATTGTCATGCTGGTACGCGCGATGCGGATGAAAGCCAATCTCAAAGTACGGCAGCCGCTCCGTCAGATCATACTGCCGGTGCCTGAGGGTCCCGAACGCGACAGCATCCACTCCGTGCAAGAGATCATTCTTGAAGAAATCAACGTCAAGAAGATCACGTACGTGAGCGACGAGTCCGGCATCGTACAGAAAAAGGCAAAGCCGAACTTCAAGACGCTGGGCCCGAAATTCGGCAAGTCAGTACAAAAGGTTGCAGCCCGGATTAAAGATATGACCGGCGCGGAGATCTCCGCGCTGGAACATGATGGCGGGGTAGCACTCAGCGCCGGGGATGAGGAGTGGACGGTTGCCACCGGCGATGTGGAGATCGTCCGCGAGGACATTCAAGGCTGGGTGGTGGAATCCGACGGTGGCTTGACCGTTGCTCTGGACACGCGTCTTGACGACGAGCTCCTTGCTGAAGGCGATGCGCGGGAATTCATCAACCGCGTTCAGAACATGCGTAAAGATGCAGGATTTGACGTTACCGATCGCATCACGATCGTCTGCGCGGCCACTGCCCTCCTGCAGGCACGCCTTGAGAAACAAAGGTCCGTGATTATGCGGGAAACGCTGGCCGATGACTTCTACGCAGGTCCGGCTGTCGGCGAGCGCACCGCGAAACAGAATATTAATGGCGAGGAGGCGGACGTGGCGATTTCACGCGTTCGCCGTGGATAGACAACTTCAGAGGGAGTAGAACAGGCATGGTAAAGAAACCAGTACGATCGACCGTCAAAAGCGGGACGCGCAAGACCGCCCTCCAGAAAACCAAGGCGGCTCCTGCAATGAAAGCAGGCGGACGAATGACCAAACCCGTTGCGCGGAAAAAGACAGCATCCAAACCCGCGGCGGAATTTGTCCCGGGACCCCGGACTTATTCCTCGGAAGAACTGAAGAAGTTCAAAGAGATGATACTCGCCAAGCGCCAGGAGATGCTCGAGGAGCTTGACAACCTCAAAGAGACCATCATGGATGTAACGACGGGCGAGTATGTCAGTGAGAGCTCGAATTACTCGTTGCACATGGAGCAGGGGACCGATGCCATGGAACGCGAAAAGACTTTCCTGTTTGCGTCCCGCGGGAGCAAGTTCATCACACAGCTTGATGACGCTCTGGTGCGCATCAAAGACAAGACCTATGGACAATGCAAGGTCTGCGGACTGCTGGTTCCCAAGGAGCGCCTTGATGCGGTCCCGACCGCACAAACGTGTGCGGAATTCAAGAACACCGGCATCCCCTGCGAGCGGGGACGTCAGGCGCTGGCAAAGATGAAGCAGGGGAAATGATCCGATGTGGGTCCTCGCGGTGTCTCTCCTGATTTTGGTTCTTGACCAGGTATCCAAACTTCTTGTCCGGGGGGTGCAGATTCCCGCCCTCGGTATTTCGTGGGAGGGGATGCCCTATGGCGCGAGCATCCCGGTTTTCGGAGATTTCTTTCGCCTGACATATATCGAGAATTCGGGAATGGCGTTCGGCATCGATATTGGGGGCAAGGCCTTCTTCTCTCTCTTCTCGCTCGTTGCAAGTGTTGCGATTATCATCTACCTCTACCGCGCGCGGACGGCCCCGTTGGGGTTCCGGCTCTCTCTCGCAATGATCCTCGGGGGAGCCCTTGGCAACCTGATCGATCGCATGTTCTACGGTATTATCTTCGGCTACGGGCCCTTATTCGGCGGCAGGGTCATCGATTTCTTTGATTTCGATTTCTTCACGATCGATGTCTTCGGCTACCACCTCTCCCGCTTCTGGGTGTTCAATGTGGCTGATGCCAGCGTCACTGTCGGCGTCATCATGTTGCTGATATTTCACCAGATTGGAGTTACGGAGGATACCCCTGCGCCTCCGCCGACTTCCGCCACCCCTCCGGTTACCTCCTAACCCGCGACCGCGCCATGCCACAGGAATTTGACATCGTTGTTCCTGCCGGCAAGAAAAAGGAGCGGCTGGACGTCTATCTGACGAATCATGTCGAGAACGCGACCCGTACGAAAGTGCAGGCGGCGATTCGTGCGGGGCTTGTGCAGGTCAACGGCAAGACGGTGCGCGCGAGTCACCCGGTGGCGCCCGGCGAAGTCATTCACATCACCCTCCCCAAACCACCCCCTCCGGATGTAGTGCCGGAACCGATTCCGCTGTCCATTGTGTATGAGGATGAGCATCTCCTGGTCGTCAACAAGCCCGCCGGCATGGTAACACATCCCGCCTACGGCAACTACACAGGGACTCTGGTGAATGCGCTGCTGCACCATTGCGGCACGTTGCCGGCGGTCACTGATGCTTCGAGGCCGGGGATCGTCCATCGATTGGACAAAGACACCTCGGGGTTGATGGTGGTGGCGAAGAACGATGCCGCCCACGTGCATCTCGCGCGCCAGTTCGCGCGAAGAACCATTACCCGCGAATACTGGGCGATCGTCTGGGGGACATTTCTCTCGCCTTCAGGCGTGATCGAAGCCGCGCTCGGACGGAGCAAGGCTGACCGCAAGATGATGGCCGTGGTCGCGGATGGAAAGCACGCGGTGACCGGCTACGAGGTGATCGACCAGTTCCCATATCTCGCGCTGGTGCGTCTGAGGCTGCAGACCGGGCGCACGCACCAGATCCGGGTGCACCTTGCGCACATCGGACACCCGGTATTTGGCGATCCGACCTACCACGGCCGGCAGATCAATGCAGGACCCCGAACAAAAGGGCAAAAAGCCCAGATACAGGACCTGTTGGCGCTGGTATCCAGGCAGGCGCTTCATGCGAAGACTATCGGGTTCCTACACCCCGCAACGGGAGAACGGGTGTTTTTTGATTCTGTTCTTCCGGTAGACATGCAACTGTTGCTCGAGCGGCTGCGGTCCGCCGGACAGTAGTCCTTGCTTGTCACTCAAACTCGGAAATTGTATATTGTTCCACACATCCAACAACCTTACGGAGGTCGAATGAAACCTTCGCACAACCGCCTGTTGCGGACCATCTTACTGTGCGCGATGGTTTGTGTGTTCGTAGCGAACGGGGCAACTGCAC
This sequence comes from Bacteroidota bacterium, assembly GCA_036732865.1. Lineage (GTDB taxonomy): Bacteria > Bacteroidota > Ignavibacteria > UBA10030 > UBA6906 > Fen-1255. The sequence continues at coordinate 12,213 of DAINBR010000027.1, forward strand.
AAACTGACCTGGAAAAGGCGCTCCAGCAGTATAGCGCCCAAACGGTAAGCGGCTACATACAGCCAGTGGCGGACCTTTTCGGGGCCGACATGCACGCCGGCTACTACCACAATGCATGGATTCCGAAGTCAGGGTTCCATCTCGACTTCGACATTATCGTCATGGGATCCATCGTGCAGGACGCACAAAAATTCTATAACGCTCAGGCACCTGCGGGTTTTGATCCTGCGACATTCAAAACGGCCACGATCTTCGGCGGAAAGGGAACAGTCATTTCCTTCAGAGGGCTGGAGTACAAGGGGTCGGATGGGATTTTCAACACGTCGATCTTCCCCCTGGCGGTGCCACAACTCCGGATCGGTTCCCTCTACGGCTCCGATCTCACATTCCGGTTTGTCAGAATCCCCGAAATAACGGACAATAAGCTTCCTGCTATCACACTCTGGGGATTGGGTGTCCGGCACAGCATCAGCCAGTACTTCTCTAAATCGCCGGTAGATGTTGCCGTGGGCGGTTACTTCAACAGTTTCACTGTGGGCGACCTGATGGACTTCAAGGGGTTTGCCGTCAACGCCCAGGCCAGCAAGACCTTATCGATTCTCATACTGTACGGCGGCATTGCCTACGAAAGCAGCACGATGGGTCTGCAATACACGTCGACTGATCCGCTGCTTCCGCCGGCTGTCGACATCGAGATGGACGGTGCGAACAATGTCCGCTTCACCGTTGGTGCCGGTTTGTCGCTGGGCATCCTGAAGATCTTTGCTGATGCAAACTTCGGGTCAATAACGAACTTTTCCGGCGGTATCGGATTCGGCTGGTAACTTGTTCACTTCCGATACAGCCTGTGCTACTCAACGGAGATCGAATATGAAAACGAAAGTTTTTCTGGTGTTTCTCCTCGGCATACTCGCAACGACCGGTTCT
>DAINBR010000027.1:13239-16083 GCA_036732865.1 Bacteroidota bacterium
GCGGCAGCAACGCTGCATGCGGAGAGGGCATCAGCGGCGAATGTGCTGGGGATGAATCGTGAGGATCTCCGTGCGTTTGCCACGGCTCTCGGCGAGCGTCCCTACCGGGGCGATCAGATCTACCGATGGCTTTACGCCCGCGGGGCGATGTCGGTCATGGCATCGAACGACATCGCCCGCGCGACGAGGGACAGGCTCTCGCGTGCTGCGGCAATCCACGGGGTGGCCCCTGTCACCAGGACACTTTCTCCCGCCGATGGTACCACGAAGTTTTTGTTCGCGCTGTCCGACGGTCTCCACATTGAAAGCGTCTCAATTCCGCCCTCCTCCAGGTTTGACCCGGATGAGGGGAGATCCGGGGATCTGCTCCCCCGGGAACGGCTCACGCTGTGCGTCTCCACGCAGGTTGGCTGTCCTCTTGCCTGTGCATTTTGTGCCACCGGGACGATGGGCTTCCTGCGGAATCTGACCGTGGCGGAAATCATTGACCAGGTGCTGCATGTCAGGCGTGCCACCGGGCGGCGGATCACGAACATCGTGTTCATGGGAATGGGGGAGCCCCTTCTGAATTACGACCGGGTCATGCAGGCGGCGGAGATCATGACCGATGGCCTGGAAGTCGCGGCGCGGCGGATCACGGTGTCCACAGCCGGATGGGTGGACGGCATACTCCGTATGGCAGCAGACCGGCGACGGAACAAGCTTGCGATCTCCCTTCACAGCGCCGTTGAAGAAACGCGCGCACGCCTCATGCCCATCACGCGCCGGTTCCCGCTTCCCCGGCTCCTCGACGCGGTCAAACGCTACTATGCGGCGACAGGGATACGCGTAACTTATGAGTGCATATTCTTTGAGGGGATCAATGACGGGCCGGAAGATGTGCGCCGGCTCATCAAATTCGCCCGGACGGTCCCGTGCAAGATCAATGTGATCCCGTATCATTCCATCGCCTTCACACGACCCGAAGGACTGGCCGCTCTTCTCCGTCCTTCAAGCCGGACCGACGCGATCGTTACACAACTCCGGGAGGGAAACCTCACCGTGATGATGCGCAGCAGTGCCGGCGAGGATATCGCGGCGGCATGCGGGCAACTGGCCGTCGCTGTGCCGCACCACCGACACACCGGGTCACGCCCGCGCACCAGAACGCCAGTTCCACACGAGACGACAAACCATGAGACTTCTCCTGTTCGGGCCTCCGGGCGTGGGAAAGGGGACACAGGCAAAGCTGTTCTCTGAAGAGTACAGGGTACCGCACTACTCAACCGGTGATATGCTCCGGGCGGCCGTTGCGGCACATACGCACCTCGGCCAAAAAGCCGGTTCGTTTATGAACGCCGGACAACTCGTTCCCGACGACGTGATGATCGGCATTATCCGGGACACGCTGATGTCCCCGGACGGATCACACGGTTTCATCCTGGACGGTTTTCCGCGCACGGTCACACAGGCCGAAGCTCTCACGAAGATGTTCAAAGATCTCGGGATTGCGGATTACCGTGTGGTCAACATCGACCTTGCCGATGAAGAGATCGTCCGCCGGCTGAGCAATCGCCTGCAATGTCCCAGCGACGGAAAGATCTTCAACAGTGACATAGACGGTGTGGCTCCGGGCGATCCCTGCCCCGTATGCGGCACGGCACTCGTTCAGCGCGCGGACGATACGGCGGAGACAGTGCGCGCGCGCCTCACGGTCTACCACGCGAAGACCTCACCGGTGCTGGGTTACTATGAGCGGCTCGGCAGGGTGGTGACGGTGGATGGGGGCGGCGCGATTGATGAGGTGCATAAGCTCATCGAACAGCGGCTCCGTGTGCTCGGAATGCCGTCATGATTGTGCTGGCGCACCGGGGAAGCTCTGGGACGGCGCCGGAAAACACCATGGCAGCTTTCAGGGCGGCAGCGGCAGCGGGAGCAGACCTGATCGAATTGGATGTCCGGTTTTCCGCCGAGTGCACAGCTGTGGTCATTCATGATCGTACGCTCCGCCGAACAACGGACGGGAGTGGATTTGTCCATGCAACGCCACTCTCCCGATTGCGGCAGCTGGATGCAGGACGGTGGTTCTCGTCACAATTCGCCGGAGAACGCATTCCCACGTTGTCGGATCTCCTGGAATCGTTGCCCCCCGCCATCGGTATCAATTGCGAAGTAAAGACCGATGGCGACCCACGGTCACGGGAATTGCGGGCGCACGCACTCGCCGAAACTTTTCGCCACAGCGGACAGCAGCGCCAGCTCATTGTCTCGTCGTTTGACCATCGTTTCCTTGCGGTTTTTTCCCGCGAAGCGCCGTCGCTCGCCCTGGGGGTTCTTGTCCAACCCGTACGGGACGTTGCACGGCGCGCATCGGCTCTCGCCCGCAGGGTCGGTGCAGTGTGCATATTTTGCAGCAGGCGGGTTGTCCGTCGCCGTATGATAGACGACGCTCACCGTCACAACTTGAGCGTCGGCGTCTATTCGGTCGATTCGGCTGACGTCCTGACACGAATGCAACGATTTGGCGTCGATATGGTGTTCACCAACCATCCTGAGATCATTCTGCCATGCCTCGAAAGCACATAAGAACGTATTGCCTGCGCCCGGGCGACGTGTGGGGGTTCCTCCTTGCCGGGTCAATGGCCGTGCTGGTCGCCATGCCCGGTTGCACCGGCGGCGACATCGACGCCGTGCGGGAACTGGACAGCACGCTGGCGCGCGTGGAGCGGTTGCTTGATGACGGGAAAGTCCTCGAAGCACGGACAGAGATGATTGTCAATCTCGGAGGTCCGTCGAGTGTATGAAGGAGCATTCAGGCCGCGGGTGCATACCAGTTGCTGACCGATATCTCCCGACGGACGGCCC
>DAINBR010000028.1:0-15930 GCA_036732865.1 Bacteroidota bacterium
TCACTTCGGAATCCATTTCGAGGCCGTAGCCGGTCTTGATCTCAACCGTGGTGGTGCCCTGTTTCATCATCTCCGCCAGATGCCTGGCTGTCTTGCGCTTGAGCTCTTTCTTCGATGCTGAACGGACGTCGCGTATGGTGTTGAGGATGCCACCTCCCGCCGCGGCGATTTCCTGGTAAGATGCTCCCCGGGAACGGAGGGCGAACTCGCCCACACGGCTCCCCGTAAACATCGCGTGCGTGTGCGAGTCAACGAACCCCGGAAGGACCACAGATCCCGACGCATCCAACTCGGGCATGTCATCGGGAAGGGACTCCTGGAAACTGCTCATCGGGCCCACCCAAGCGATCTTGCCTTCCCGGCAGAGCACGCCAGCATGCTCAATCAGGCCGATATCCTGCATCTCCGTCCCGATTTTCCACGGTTTTCCGGATGAACCGACGGTCACCAGCTGGGTGATATTTTTGACGAAGAGATTCACTGGCAGTACAAGGTACCAAAAGTTGGCGGGAACCGCAACGAATCACAGGAACTCACCTCAACATGCGGATCACCAGGGGGCTTAAAGCGGGCAGACCGCTGTCACGGCGCATTAACTCTACGTATGTTTTGAAAAACTTCGCTGGATTTCCGCGCAGGGTTTCCACCAACGCAGCCCGTCCTAACGTCTGGTCTATTTGCCGCGCGACGATCATCCCGGTGATCGACCCGAAGCTTTCCCAATATCCCGCGGTGTTGGCTTCACGCAGGAGGTCGGAGATACGGCCGGGTGCCGCAGCGGGAGAAAGCAATTCCGCAGCGGCATCGTTGAACCGGGCAAACGCAGTCTGGGCGCGTTGCAGTCCGTCCCCGGGCAGGCGGCCATGTGTTCGTTGTATCAGAGAGAGGTAGTAGGCGATTCCTTCATTTTGCGAAAGATCCAGCAGCTCCTCGAACGGCCTCCGTGGGATGCTGTAGTACGCACGCCATTCGGGGGATGTGTCCTTGTACACACCGTATGCGGCATGAAATACTTCATGTGCCACAACGCTCAGGAGCCCGACAAACCGCTCCTCGGTACTGCCGCCGTAGAGTACCGCCTTGGCGAGGTTTACGACGATGGTCAGTTCCCCTTCATTCTCGCCCACCGGAATAGGCTCGTTCCCCTTCCAGCGTATCCTGACGACATAGGCATCGATATTCTTATGGCCGAACGCAACAACAAACATCGGGATGCGCGCCTGGACCCGCGCATCAGCGGGGAAGAGCTGTTCAACGGTGCTCACCACCTTCTGCGCGAAATTTCTGCGCCGGAGCTCCAGCAGCAACTCTTTGAGCGCGCCAACATTCTCGCGGGCAAATCGCATCTGGAACAGGTCATCCCCTTGATTCTGGTTGAACTTCGCCGCCTGAAGAGCCGCTTCGAGATCGGATGTGTCAAGAGGGCGATCAGCCAGACTCCTTGTGACTGCCAACGACAACTGGCTCCCCCGTTCGCTGGCGGCATCCGCCGGCCGGCCGGATAGACCCTGGTAGATTTCGAGTGTGCGATCGGCCGATGCCGTATTGAGATCCAGTGAGAGCTGGAATTGCGCATGTTCCTGTGCCGACAGCACAACAGGCACAAATGCTGCAAGAAGGGGAAGGACAACCCGGGCAACGATGGTCCGCTTCAGGCCTGCGGGCTTCTCACAAAATCGATTCAGAATCTCTGCCATTCGCTTAAAGGACCTTTACGATAACCATCGTCATGTCGTCGTGCTGCGGTGCGTCACCCGTATATTGCCTTACCTCTCGGACCATCGTGTTCAGTATCTCGGTCGCGGCCAGCGTCGGCAGGTCAGGCCTCCGGAACAGTTCCTCAACGCGCTCCGCTCCAAAAACCTCATGTGAATCGTTCATTGCTTCGGTGAAACCGTCGGTCAGGAGGCACAGAACGTCATCCCGAACCAACTGCAAGATCGATTCCTGATAGAACGTCTCAGGCTGTGTCCCGAGAGGAAAATGGACACCCTCAACATCGAGCCAACGAACCTCTGCCGCCCTGTGCAGGAGCGGTTTTGTCTGGCCCGCGTTTGCATAGGACAGCATGCGCGTTCCGACGTCAATGCTCGCCTGCAAGAAGGACACAAAGTGCCCGCGGCGCGAATGGTGGTACACTGCCCTGTTCAGTCTGGTGAGAATGGCCGCCGGAGAATGGGATTGTCGGGCCTCGCTTGCGTATGCACCGCTGGTAAACACCGCGGCCATCGCCGCCTCCATGCCCTTTCCGGACACATCAACCACGGAAATGCCAAACTGTGTCTCGCCCTCTCCGGGTGGAAGGAAATCGTACAGGTCCCCACCCACTTCCTTTGCAGGAAGAGATACTCCTGCAATATCGAATCCCCGGACCGCGGGCTGTTCTGTCGGCATCAGTGAGACCTGCACGTCGTGTGCCAACAGGAGCTCAGTCTGGAGTGTTTCCCGTTCTCCCCTCTCGAGTGAGATGATCCATGTGATGAGATTGACCGCGCCGAGCACCAACGCCCCGGCAACGACCAGCGGCATGAGACCGGAACCGATTTTCACAAAGGCCGCGACAAGCCCGAGAGCAATGAGCGTGTAGGAGATGACAACGAGCCTGCGGCGATCCACCGGTATCCCGGCGTAGATCTGGTCCGTCCACAGCAGCGAGAAGACAAGGGCATCCCATAAGCGAATTTTCTCTCCCGTCTCCTCCATCCTTCTCCGTGTGGTCTCACGGTGCTTGTGCAGGAGAGCGGTGATACGCTCTCCCGCGACAAACAGGATGCCGGCGACAATGAGATCGATGCCGAAGCGACTCCAGTCTCCGCCCGAGGTGCCCTGCAGAAATGCCCCCACCAGTTCGATGACGACCAGCACCTTCAACAGCTGGACCAGAATCCGCCGGAAACGAACCGGATCGATCATTGGGCCGGGGATTCCTCTGCGCCGGTTCCGTCAGCCGGAGCCTGCCAAAGTGAAAGGTAGCACCCATCCGGGGTGGCGAATTGGGCGCACCAGCCCATCTCTCCGACGGGAGTCTTCTTTACCAGGACCTTTCCCCTCGCTTTCTTGATTTCTTTCAGCTTCGCGTCAATCTCCTCCACTTCGATATAGACGTTGACCTGGCCTTTCTTTGGCATCTTCTTCACCAGGTAGAAACCGCCGTTCGGTTGGGAACCTGCCCGAAAAGCTACCGTCTCAAGCTCAGGCAATTCCCTGAACGTCCACCCGAACACCGTTCCGAAGAACTTCTGAGCCTTCTTGAAGTTCGTGGTGGGAATATCTACATAACCGAATCCGTGCATACGCGTCGTCTTTCTGTATGGGATAAAGGATCTACTTTCCAGCCATAGGCAGTTTGACTCTCATCGTCTCCGCGTTTGTCAGGGCCCGTTCGTAACCTGCGTCGGCATGGCGGATGATGCCCATTCCCGGATCGTATGTCAGCACCCGTTCAAGGCGTGCCGCGGCCTCGGGGCTTCCATCGGCCACGACCACCATACCCGCATGTATGGACAGACCCATGCCGACCCCGCCGCCATGGTGGACACTGACCCAGCTTGCACCGCCAGTCGCATTGAGCAGGGCATTGAGGATCGGCCAGTCGGCGATGGCATCGCTCCCGTCCTTCATTTTTTCCGTTTCGCGGTTGGGAGAAGCCACCGATCCGCAATCGAGATGGTCACGACCGATGACGATGGGCGCCGTAATTTCGCCGCGGGCGACGAGGTCATTGAAGAGCAGCCCCATTTTCGCCCGCTCGCCGTAGCCCAGCCAGCAAATGCGCGCAGGCAGCCCCTGGAATTTCACCTGCTGTTGAGCCTTGTGAATCCACCGGCAGAGTGCCCCGTTTTCCGGGAAGGTCTCAATCACCGCCCGGTCGGTTCGGTAGATATCCTCCGGATTACCTGACAGGGCAACCCAGCGGAAGGGTCCTTTGCCGTCACAAAAAAGCGGCCGGATATACTCGGGGACGAAGCCGGGGATGTCAAATGCATCCGGCACACCGTTGGCCTGCGCCTCGCCACGAATATTGTTCCCATAATCAAATGTGACGGCACCCTTCCGCATTAGTGCGAGCATCGCACGCACATGTTCCGCAATGGATTGCCGGGCCAGGAATATGTAGCGTTGCGGGTCCGCGGCACGCAGGGCAAGCGCATCCTCGTACGGGAGTTGCGCCGGGACATAGCCGTTCAGAGTGTCGTGGGCGGACGTCTGATCTGTGAGCACGTCGATTGCAGTGCCACGTTGAATGAGCGCCGGCAGGATTTCCGCCGCATTACCCAGCAAGGCAACGGAGCGGGGCTCCTTGCGCGCGCGTGCGGACTCCAGAATCCCGAGTGCGTCGTCGAGGGTGGGCGCAAGTTCGTCGACGTACTTTGTCGCAAGCCGTCGTTCGATGCGTTGCCGGTCGACTTCAATGGCCAGACATGCGGCGCCATTCATCGTTGCCGCAAGCGGTTGTGCTCCACCCATACCACCGAGCCCGGCGGTGACGAGAAGTCTTCCCGCCAGAGAGCCGCCGAAGTACCGTTCCGCCACGGCTGCAAACGTCTCGTACGTGCCCTGCAAAATCCCCTGCGTGCCGATGTAGATCCAGCTCCCCGCAGTCATCTGGCCGTACATCGTCAGCCCGAGGGCCTCCAGGCGGCGGAACTCGTCCCAGGTCGCCCACTTCGGGACGAGCATTGAGTTGACAATCAGCACGCGCGGGGCATCCCCGTGGGTTCTGAATATTCCGACGGGCTTGCCCGATTGCACCAGGAGGGTTTCATCATTCTCGAGGCTCCGGAGCGACCGGACAATGGCGTGATAACATGCCCAGTTCCGCGCTGCTTTCCCAACGCCGCCATACACGATGAGCTCCTCCGGCTTCTCCGCGACCTCGGCATCCAGGTTGTTCATCAGCATGCGCAAGGCGGCTTCTTGCAGCCACCCTTTGCAGCTCAGCGATGTACCTCCCGGTGCTTTAATGGCGGCCGGATCGAACTGCGGGGTAATCATTTATATGCGACCACCGCTATTTCGATATTCGCTTGTTTCGGGAGCGCACTGACTTCGACGGCCACGCGTGCCGGATGTTTCCCCTCGGGGAAGAACGACCCATACACAGCGTTCATGCGCTGATAGTCTCCCATGTTCCGGAGGTACACGGTCGCATTCACTACGTGTGAGGAATCGTACCCCGCAGAGCCGAGCACAACCCGGAGATTGTGCAGCACCTGGCGCGTCTCCTGTTCGATGTCGCCGTCGAGGAGTTCACCGGTGTTCGGATCCAGCGCGATCTGGCCCGACACGAACAACAAGCGACCGACTTGTACTGCCGGTGAATACGGACCGATGACATTCCCCGGCTTATAGTACTCAGCCTGATCCTGCATACAGCCGGCCATCGTCACCACGGTGATGAGCAGAAGCATTCGGGTCGTGTGCATGGGGCCTTACCGCATCAGGACGATTTCAAGCAGCGCTGCATCCTCTTCTTCTTCTTCGGGCTGGACCATTCTGAGGCTGATGATCGCGCTGAATGGATGCATCGTGCTGACACCTTCCTCCTCGACAACGAAATAATCCCCTTCCACCTTGCTCAGAATTCCGAGGTTCGTTTTTACGCCTTTGTGCTTTACGAGCACATCCCTGAGTGTGCCCCCGAGTCTGGCCTGAGCGGGGGGTGTCGGCTGGCTGACAGCCTGTTCTGACTTGGGTGGTGCTTTTTTCTTCTGGGCGCTGGCATCACAGGGCAGCAACAACACACCTGCCGCAAGCAGCAGGGCGGTTCCACAGGTCAATGTGAATCGGTTCATCGTATCCTCCGTGCAATGTTGAATGGCTCGTCGGTCTCGACGTGTTCCTTGTGTTCATGCCGCATCACCCCATCGCTACATCTTGTATCCGATCTTCCGCAGGAAGTCTTTTCGCGTCTGGATGTCGATTGCGTTCTCTATTCCTCGGGTCCGTTCACCGTCGACCACGCCGAGAATCGCCCTGCCCAGGTCCGTTTCAGCGATGATCACTTCGGTGGGATTGGCTGTCGCACAGTATACACGGCACACTTCTGCGACGCTCTTCACGGCATTCAGAATATTCACCGGGAACCCGTGCTCCATAAAGATCACAAACGAGTGACCCGCGGCAAGCGCAAGGGCGTTGCGCTGTGCGATTCCTATCAGCTGCTCATCGTTGCCCGCATAGCGAACCAGGCAGGGTCCGGAGGCCTCGCAGAAGGCGACGCCAAATTTCATGGCGGGGTTCGTCTGCACAATCGCTTCATAGAGATCTTCAACGGTTTTGATGAAATGCGAATGGCCGAGAATGAAATTCATTTCTTCCGGCTTGTCGATTCGAACAGATGTCATCTGCATCGCGTCCTCCTCACCGTTCAGGGTGGAGTAATGAAATCAGGGCGGGCGGTATAATCCAGTGGAGCCGGGCCGCGGCAGTCAGTGAAGTCGTGGAAAGAACGACCCGTGCGGCCGACCCCGGAGGGAAGGCGATCTCGGCGGCGCCATCCGCCACCAGCCAGGACAGGAAATCGGTGAGATCGGGCTGGTGCGCGACAAGAATCAGGGGTCCCTCGGAGTGTTCTGTGACCTGCGCGAGCACCTCACGCATCGCAATCCCTGGTTTAAGCACCTGCCAGGGGCGCACTGAGGGCGGCGACGGAAATTGCGCGGAAATGATGTCCGCGGTGCGTCGCGCACGCACGAGCGGACTGCTGCCGATCATCCGGACCGCAGGCTCCACCTTCGACAACATCCGTCCGACCACTGCAGCGTCGTGTTCCCCTCGCGGACTCAACGGCCTGTCAGCATCGCGGAGGATATTCCCGCCGATAGGGAGCGCTTCGCTGTGACGGACGAGGTACAGGTTCATGTGCGCTTCTTGGCGAGCCCGGCCCGAGCTTTTGCGTATCCGGGTTTGATCACGTCATAGATGATCTGGATACGTCTGTTGTACGGTAGAAATGCACTCTTCATCGCGTTGATGGTCAGCTTCTCCAGTGCGTCCAGATTCAGTTTGAAGACCTGGTGTGCGATCTTGTACTCGCGCGTCATCGTGGTATTGCTCATCAACCGGTCGTCGGTATTCAGCGTGACACGGAATTTGTATTTATAGTAGAGTCCGAAAGGATGCTCTGCGATGCTCTTGACCGCTCCGGTATCAACGTTGCTGGTCAGGCACATTTCCAGCGGAAGCCGTTTGTCCAGGACGTACTGCGCAAGGTATCCCATGCGGACGATCTTCTTGTTGTCGCGCTTGTCGAGCCCGATATCTTCGATGAGGCGCGTGGCATGACCGATTCTGTGTGCACCGCACCATTGGATTGCCTGCCAGATGCTCTCTTTGCCGAAAGCCTCTCCGGCGTGCACGGTAATGTTGAAGTTCTCCCGCTGGATGTAGTGAAACGCGTCAACATGTTTCTTCGGCGGGTACCCCCCCTCTTCGCCTGCCAGGTCGAAGCCCACGACACCCCGCTCACGGAAATCCACCGCCAGTTCCGCCATTTCGAGGGAGAGCTTCATGTTTCGCATGGCGCAGATTATGATGCCGAACTCCACACCGAAGTCCTTCTTCCCCCGTTCCAGTCCCCTGAGAACGGCGTTCACCACTTCGTCCCAATGGAGACCCTGTTCCGTGTGAAAGACCGGTGCGAATCGGGTCTCGACGTAGACCACACCGTCCTTGTGCATATCCTCCATCATTTCGTACGCAACCCGTTCCAGGGCCGCTTCGGTCTGCAGGACGGCGGCGGTATGCGTAAAACCTTCAAGGTACAACGGCAGACTTCCTCGTTGCGCACCCCGGTGAAACCACAGCGCGAGCTCCCTGGCGTTCGTGGTGGGTAGTCCGGTATACTTGGATTCCTTGGCAAGAGCGACAATGGTTTGAGGGCGAAGGCCCCCATCCAGATGATCATGGAGAAGCACTTTGGGGAGCGAGCAGATGAAGCGATCGGTCATTCGCATGAGATGCGCACCTCCTGTGGTTCAAAAAAGTACAACATGACCGGGTAAAAATCAACGAATGGTTGCATTTTATGGTGCTTTTCTCTATATAAGCGAGAACAAACCGACATGACGATGCCCAAGAAAGATTTTTCCATCCTCGTCGTCGACGACGAAGAAGCATTTCGATACCTCCTCACTTCTCTCATCAATAGTGCCGGGTACCAGGTCGATACCGTCATCGATGGTGTTTCGGCGATCAACGCCGTGCAGGGAAAACTCTACCACGTGGTGCTGTTGGACGTGAAGATGCCGAAAGTGGACGGCATCGAAGTCCTGAGGTTCATCAAGAACAACTACCCCGGTATCGAGGTGATCATGCTGACCGGCGCGGCAGATGTGAAGACTGCCGTGGAGTGCATGCGGATCGGGGCGTACGACTTTATTACCAAGCCGACGACAGCCGACGAACTCCTCGCCACGATTAACCGCGCACTGGAACGCCGTCAGCTCCTGATTGACAACATCCTCATGAAGGACGCCCTCGACCGCCTCCAGGGATCGCACGAGATGGTCGGCCAGAGCGATATTTTCCGCAGGGTGCTCGAGGTCGCGGCGAAGGTGGCCCCCACGGAGTCCACTGTCTTGATCCAGGGCCCGAGCGGGACCGGAAAAGAGCTCATCGCCAATTTCATTTACAAGAACAGCCTTCGTACAGACCAGCCGTTTGTCACCCTCAACTGCGCCTCGATCCCGGACACGCTCATCGAGAGTGAACTGTTCGGCTATGAGAAGGGGGCATTCACCGATGCCCGCGCGACAAAACCCGGCATCGTGGAGATCGCCAACAAAGGCACGCTGTTCCTCGATGAGATCGGCGACATCAGCCCGGTAGTGCAGCCCAAAATTCTCCGTTTCATCCAGAGCGGGGAGTTCCGCAGGGTGGGCGGCAATACCGCGTTGAATGCGGATGTCCGGATCCTCTCCGCGACAAACAAGAATCTGAAGGAAGAGGTGCGGGAAGGCCGGTTCCGCGAAGACCTCCTCTATCGCCTGAATGTGATTACGATAGAAATCCCTCCGTTGCGCGAACGAAAACAGGATATCCCCCTGCTGGTCGCATCATTCCTCGCAAACCGGATGAAGACAAAGGTACAGACCAGCATTTCGACCAAGGCGATGGAGGTGCTTGTTGACTATGACTGGCCGGGGAATATCCGCGAGCTGGAGAACGTCATCGAACGTGCCGCCATCCTCTGCCATAACCACGTTATCGAGCCGCAGGATTTCTCCCTCCCCAATGCACCGGCATCGGTGTTCGCATCGGGGGGGCGGAGTGACCAGAAAATCGGCACGGCACTTCCCTTGAAAGAGATCGAGCACCTGCATATTGAAGGAGTGCTGCGGGCTTTCCGGGGCAACAAAGCGGAATCCGCCAAGATTCTGGGGATTAGCCTGAAGACCCTGTACACGAAAATCCAGCAATACCAGATCAAGCTGAACTAGTGCCCCTACGACTTTCACTTGCTATAAATAAAGGGGCACAGTGCACGTCCCAACAATGATCCCCCAAATTCTTTGCTAGCAGCAGATCGTTGGCACGGCACTAAGACTTCTTCATCAGTACTCCCGCCCCCCACAGCAGAACGCTTGCCGCCAGACCGGGATACATCGGTTCGATCCCCAGCGGATAAAGGTCCGCGGGGCCGAGACCTTCGTACCAGCCCGCCAGGAGCCAGACCAGCGAGACCAGCCAACCGGAAAGCATGCAGGCAAATGCCCATCGCGGGCCGACCCGCACAGGTTCAAAGTAGGCCGTCACAACCGGAACAAGCAGTCCCGGAACGATTACCGTGCCGATCGTATACCAGAGTTTGATCACCGAAGGAACCGCCGCGGCAAGTGCAACGCTGAGAATTGCGGTAACGACAAGTCCCCACCTCACCCACACGGTTTCCGCCGTACCCCCGCCTTCACCGCCGCTGAGTCGGTCCCCGGAGCCGGGTGCTGCCGATCTCAGTCGGAGAACGATGTCTCTGCCGAGCGTGGTTGCCGAGACAAACGTCAGCGTATTGAGTGTTGACATGACCGTTGCAAGCAGTCCGATAAAAAACATCCCCTTCGCCACCGGGGGGAGAATTGCTTCGGCGAGAAGGGGGTATGCCATCACGGGTTGCTGCAAACCGGGCAGAGCGGCACGCGCATAGAGGCCGGCCGTCGCTGTCATGGCATCGAAGACAATCCAGAACAGGACCGACCAGAGAATTCCTCTCCGGGCGACATCTCCGGACACCGCTGCATAACAGCGCTGATGAAATGCCGGATCGACAAGAGTCCAGAGGGCAATGAAGAACCAGACAAGAACGAACTGCATTGGGTTCCCGCCGTTCCATGTGAGGTGTTGAGCCGGCACGTTCATCTCAATGAACGAGACTCCGCCGTATTCCGCCACTGCAAACGGGATGATGACGGCAAACCCGGCGAACATGAGCAGGAACTCGAGAATGTCGGTATGGACGTCAGCGCGGAACCCCCCGGCAAAGAGATAGAGCGTTGAGGCGAGTGTGCCGAGAACGACACACCAGAGAATATGCCATCCCGTCACCATTTCCAGCAGCACGCCGATCATTAAAACGTAAGCGGCCGGCGACATAAGGAGAAATATCAGGAACGCTCCCAGGAGCGCTGTCGGCCGGTCGTACGAAAGCTCCAGTTTGTCGGGAATTGTCGCAAGGTTGGTCGCGCGGATACGCTTCGCAAGCAGGACCGCAAAGGCGATCGCAAATACATAGTACGGCACCCCCTGGATGACCCAGTTGGAGATGCCATACCGGTAGGAGAATTCTCCAACTCCCAGGATGCCACCGTACCAGGTAGACACAAGCGTCATGACGAACACGGGCGTGGTCAGTGAACGCCCGGCCAGAAGAAACTCTCCTACCCGTCTGTTCTCTGGTTTTCTTCCGGCGCGAAAACCGATTACCATCACCGCACAGAAATACGCAACGATCAGGATGACATCGACTGGAGCAAATGTAATCATGAGAATTGCCCGCGGATCCAACGGTGTCTATCAACCATCGGCAGGAGGCGGTTTTTGTCTCCGCCTGCCGGCGGCAAAAGGCGATTCCATCACCACCACGAGCGCCCTTCCTTCTTTAATGTTGACACTGAACGGCGAGCTTCTCACGATATTGCTGACCGCCACCTCCCCCGGACGGAAAGATGCGTTTGTCAGGGGGTAGTGGAGCCCCCGCAGGGTGACGCCACGGCATGGAGCGCAGGGGAGTAAGCTGACCGTCGTCCCCCTGCCGGCATGCAGCCGCCGGGCTCCCTGCACAGGCACCGCGTGCCAGCCGTCACCGATCACCATGATGTCTAACGATCGCGCATAGCGCCAGAGCACCGTCAGGTTCGCGAGGGTCATGTCAATGCGGCTGCCGGTAGCTCCCATCAGGAGCACCGTGCGCACCCCCCGATCGCGGAGATACTCGAGGGCTTTCTCCACATCGGTGTTGTCCTGCCGTTCCACGCGAACAACGAGAGCGTTCCGGAATGCACGCAAGGTTGACTGTCGCACGGAATCGAGATCCCCGATGATGACATCGGGGGAGAGACCGAGCGCGCGGGCATGGTTTGCCCCACCGTCGGCAGCCACCACAAGATCACATATGCGAGCCGCACGCCGCGCGAGAAGCCGCGCCGGCGGTTCGCCGTTGCACAGCAGGAGTGCACGATGGGGACCCGCCGTTCGTCGATTCACAGGATCACCGTTATCTGGAAGAAGAGATTTCGCTCTGCGCCGACGAAGAACTGATCACCTTCTCCGTATGCGGCGTAGAGCACGTCAAAGAGATTGTTGATCTGCAATTTTGCCTCAACGGATGCATCATCCACAATCCGGTCAAATCTATAGGATGCCGATGCCTCACTGACAAAAGAGGGGTCGACGGTGAGTTGTTCGTTTTTGAAGTTGTCGGTGTACTGTTTGCCGACAAATCGCGCAGCAAGGGAACCCGTGAACCTCTCGCTGCGGTAGGTCAGGCGCATATTGGCGATAACATCGGGGAATCCGGCCAGAGGGTTTCCTGAGAGGCTGACTCCGGATCCCGACGAGAAATCAGCGTGGCGGATAAAACGGTTCCTGCTCACGGAGGCATTTGCCGTAAGTTCGACTGACGGCGTTACGGGAATTCTCCCGCTCACCTCAAGCCCGACGTGTCGTGTGCGCTCCGCATTTCCAGTGACGGGCTGGCCGAACCGATCGAGCTGTCCGCTCTTGACAATTTCGTCCGTAAACTCCATCCAGTAGAGATTTGCTGAGAACCGCGTGTTCCCCTCGATATATCCTGCGCCCAACTCCATATCGAGCAGTGATTCCGGCTTCACCAGAGGACGCGAGAAGTCTGGTTTGCCGGAGGCATTCAGTGCGAATTGCGGCACAACTGCACCCCATGATCCTGGCGTGCTGGCCTCGGCGGCGTCATACAGATTTTTCAGCCGGGGTTCGCGTGATGTGTAGCCGAGGCTCGCGTAAAGATTCCACCGTTCGGTAACGTTGAAATTCACGCCCAGTCGTGGATTGAGGAAATGGTACGGTACAGTGAAGTCCGTTCCTCCGAATTTCTCGTCATAGAGCCGGTACCGGTTGAACGCATATTGCACGGAAGCCATAAGTTTCATGCCTGGCCGCAGATCCTGAAGCAGATGCGCATAGAGAGAACCAATGTCCTTCGCACCGCGGTATTCATAATAGCGATAGTCTCTAGGCACCCCGGCCGGGATTTGTGCGGCCCACTGCAGACGGCCCCAGTGGAGTGACCGGTGGATACGGAGCTCCCCACCCACAATGAACTCGCCGCGATCGTGATACATCGTAATCCGGGGCAACCAGCCCCATTGCTTGTTCGTCACCTGGGCCCGGATTAACGCGCCGGGGAGGTAGAGTGTGTCCGGATCTCCGCTCACCGGGAAGCCGTGCGCCGGAGTGATCCGATAATAGGAAAGCGGAGCCCATGCACCGTCGTAGTCGAAGTATCCATCGCCGAGCACCAGAAACAGCGTATTCGAGAGGGTAAGGGAAGGCGAGAGCCTCCATTCGTGCATCAGGTCGAAATGAGGCTGGGAGAAATTTTCCATTTCTTCCGGACGTTTGATCGGATTCTCCCTTCGCCGATCACGGTCGGCGATTGCATCCTTGGAAACCCCAAAGTATGCCAGGCCGTCCGAGATCGGCCCACCGTAGAAATTGAGCTGCGTGGTCATTGCCGAATCGTACCGGGTAGCGCCGAGAAAATAGCTGTTGAAATCCACCCAGGCGTGGTCGCGGTATCCGCTGCTCAGCACTTTGGACAGACGGGCGTGGACCGCATACCGGTTGTCCATGAGGCCGGAGAAGTAAGACGCAGAGTATTTGCGTGTATTGTAGCTCCCCACGCCGGCAGCGAAGGCCAGCGACCGTTCGTGCGCATATCGGGTTGTGGTGAGATTCACGGACCCCCCGATCGCGGGCGAACCATAAAACGCGCTCCCGGCGCCGCGTTGCACCTGCACATCCTCAATACTTGCGGTCATGTCGGGAAAATCCAGCCAGTAGACATTATGGTCCTCCGGATCGTTTTGCGGGATCCCATTGATCATCACTGCAATGCGGCGTGCGTCAAACCCGCGGATGTTCAGATATGTATAGCCGAGGCCCGTGCCGCTTTCGGAATAAAACGTCGTGGAGGGAAGTTCTGCGAGGAGAACGGGGATATCCTGCACCGTGTAACGTTCACGAAGGGCGGAGCCCTCCAGCGTGGAGAAGGTGGCGGGAGTCTCGCGCTCACGTCCGCGGGTCGCGGTGACGGTGACCGCCTGGGCGACGAGAACCGCCACGGAGAGCGAAAACTCCACACGTGCGGTATCGTCAGGCGGCACGTCCACCGTCCGCGTGACCGACTGGTATCCGACGAGCGAAGCGCGCACCATGCAGGGCCCACCGGGAAGGCCGGAGATAACGAAATTCCCCAGCGCATCGGTTGTCGTTCCGATGGTAGTGCCGACAACCGTGACATTCACCAAGGAAAGGGGACGGTGCGACTCTCTGTCAGCCACAATTCCCCGTATGACCCCTGCGGTCATTGTGCCGGTCAGCACACACACGGCTGCGAGTACTGATACCACATTCATTGCGGATCCCTCCAGAACAAATCAAGGCCGAACCTCCGTCGGGGGAACACGGAGAAACGGCCTTGCCTGCGAACGCCTGCTGTCGCCGTTTCCCTACGCTGGCATGATCCAGATCAGGTTCCAGGGTTTGATCTCAGTCCCGCCATTTTTGCGGAACACCCCTAACGGATAGCCTATGATAGCTGGGTTGGGGGAGAAAAGCAAGCTCGGCTGCTTTTGTTGGGGAAATGCCCTTGACAACGACCGGCATCCTTTGCACATTGCGTGCACGGGAGTGGATCGTTCAACATGGAGGAGGATGACGGCCATGCACCCGATCAATCAGCAATGTTTCCACTATTTTGCGGAGATCCTTCGCACCTGCAAGTCTACCAACAGTGCAGAGCGTGTACTCTCCCTTGTTGTCGACCGAATTGTCCGATCATACCACTGCAATACCTGCGCTATCGTGTTAATCGATCCCAAGACAGAATATCTGCGGATCGACTACTGCCACAATCTTTCCCTGACATTCTGCAATGCCTTCCGCCGCCGGATTACCACTACGGCAATCGGAAAGCTCTTATGGACGGGCGTACCGATTCTCATCAGCGACATCACCGCAGACCGCCGGCTGGCGGAGGAGGTGCAACTCGAGAATCCATTTGCCTCATGTCTCCTCGTGCAGATCAGTGTCGACCAGCGCACCCTGGGATATCTGTACTGCGACAGCACCGAACGTCAGGCTTTTGATGCCGGAGACATCGAATTCATGCAGCTCTTTGCGGACATTGCGGCTCTGGCAATCGTTAAAGCCACGTTGTTCGAGGAAAACATACGCCTGGATATGGTCGACCACGAAACAGGTCTCGAGAAGTACGTCTCATTCCTCGAACGCCTGAAGGCCACGGTCGCGCGGGCGGAAGAATACAGCGAGAGCTTCACCGTGCTCCTTCTGGACATCGACAATTTCAAAGACACGGTGAACACGTATGGCTATGACACGTCGCGCCACTTGTTGAAGGAAATGGGAAAGATCGTCCAGGGGCATCTCCGGCCGGTTGATGCCGGGGGACGGTACGGGTTCGACGAGTTCGTGCTCATGATTGCCAATACGGGCCTTGAAGGTGCGGTCGAATTCGCAAACCGTCTGCGCGAGCGTATTGCCGCTCAACGCTACACCCCAAAAGGCATTGCCTCAAGTGTCAGCATTGGTGTGGCGGCTTTTCCACGCAATGGTAACAGTATCGATGCGGTGATGCTCACTGCAAAGCAGGCACTCTTCGAGGCGCAGCGCGGCGGCCGCAACAGCGTCTACTGGTATAAGAGCGATTGGTTCGCGCGTGATCAGCAGGCGTCCCAAGATCACCACAACGTCCTGACTCCTTGAAAGTGCACTTTCTGCGGGGGGCATCCGTATCCCCCATCCAGGCCCGGCCCTTTCGAACCTGGACCACGGATCCCACAGCCTGGACCCTATGTTTCTATGCCCGAACTCCCTGATCTTCTGTATATCTCCCGCTATCTCCAGCGTCACGTACTGCATCGCCGCATTGTTTCCGCCACCATTCACCAGCCGGTGGTCATCCGCAACGACATCGGCGATCCGGTGGAGCAGGTGTTGCGGGATCTTTCCTTCACACACATCGATTTTCACGGACCGTTCCTGCGTTTCACGTTGAGCTCCATGGTGGAACTTGTCATTAATCTGATGCTCGGAGGACGCATCCAGCACCAGCAGAGCGCGGAGCATCCGCTCGGGTTTAAACTCATCGCCCTGAAACTCGACGACGGCACGTGGCTCAACATCTGCGATCAGCAGAAAATGGCAAAGGTGTACCTT
>DAINBR010000029.1:0-15793 GCA_036732865.1 Bacteroidota bacterium
CCGCCAATGTCGTTCCTGTTTTCCAGGCGGACCACCGGCCTGATTTCAACCGACAGAGGAACAGACCGCGCGGGGTGCATACCCAGAGATCACCGTTCGGACGAAACCGGATATACCGCGGGTAATTCACGGGAGACGGGAATGGAGGGAGCGTCTGTACGACGCCTCGAGCGTGGAGCCGCAACTCTCCCGAAGCAAGCAGTAACAGCGTTTCCCCATTGGGAGAGACATCCAACGAGATGATCCCGTCTCCTTTTTCCCGGGGGTGCGGCCGCATCTCTTCCCCCGGCTGCCAGAAGTAGATATCCTGCTTGCCAATTCTTGATTCAACGACCGCCGCCCCTGCACCCTTGTCGTTCTCTTCGAAGTGGACCACTCGCAGGAAGTCCATCGGAGATGAGATCACCTTGGTCCATTGATTGCCCCGATAGCGATAGAGATCTCCCCCTCCGTTCATCAGTGTGGATTGACGTGTAAACCTGATCCCGCCAGCCAGGTATCGCTGCTGGCCATCCGGTATCGGAAGCTCTTCGTACGGTGAGGGAATCGGCCTCAGTGTGCCGCCCGACTCCCTGTAAAGCAGGCTATCAGTCTGAAAGATCCTCCCCCCCTTTGTCCACTGCCCGGTCAGAAGACGCACCGGCTGGCCATTGCTCGGGAGCTCAATCAACTGAACGGTATCCCGATCGATACGGTAGACTTGTCCCGCGTTGAACAAGAGCAATCCACTCGAATCCAGCGCAAAGCCTTGCTTTGCCTGTCTACTGAAAGTGACGCCTGGAATATCCACATAATGCCACTGGAATTCATCAAACCAGGCCAGTCCGCGGGTTGTCTGCGCCCACACTTCACCACGCGACGGTTCCAGCACCTTGAGGACACGATCTGACGGCAGTCCCGATTCCGTGCCAAACTGCACCCATCGCCAACCATCGTAGATGCGATTCATTTGGGATGGAGATGACGCCGGGCTGCCGGCAATGAGGAAGACAAGGAGCGCAA
This sequence comes from Bacteroidota bacterium, assembly GCA_036732865.1. Taxonomy (GTDB): domain Bacteria; phylum Bacteroidota; class Ignavibacteria; order UBA10030; family UBA6906; genus Fen-1255. Next base: position 1,003 of record DAINBR010000029.1, read on the forward strand.
GAGAAAAGAAGCTGGCGGGCATGGGAAATGTCTCCTTGCGTGACTTGCGGCTCTGAAGAAAGGCCTCACACCGTTCGTGAGAAGATCGGCTTCTCGCGTGTCAGCCGTTCCAGATACGCATCGAAGCACATCGCAATGTTGCGCAGTAACAGACGGCCGGGGCCGACAACCCGGATGCCTGAATCGGAAAGCTCTACCAGGCCATCCGACGCGAGGGGCTTGAGCTCTTCGAGGGCCCTGGCAAATACCTTAAGGAAGTCAATGCGGAACTTCTGTTCGACCGTCGCAAACTCCAGCTCGAGGTCACACATCAAGCGCATGATCACGAACTTCCTGAGGTGATCGTCGCCGGTCATGCGATAGCCGAGGTGCGTTGCATGACGTCCGGCATCGAGTGCCCTGTAATACTCGGGAAGATTTTTGGTGTTCTGCGCGTAGACATTACGGAAATGGCTGATGGACGACATCCCGAATCCGTAGAGGTCGGCCCCTGCCCGTGTTGAGTAGCCCTGAAAATTCCTGTAGAGCGTCCGGGCCGCACGCGCGCGGGAGAGTTCGTCGTCGGGCTTGGCAAAATGGTCCATCCCGATATACTCGTACCCATTTTGCGTCAGCATCTCGATGGTCATCTTGAGCATGTCGAGTTTCAGTTCCGGCGACGGGAGATCTTCGGGACGAATGAGCCTCTGATGGGGTTTCAGCCAGGGCACATGGGCATAGTTGAAAACCGCAATCCGGTCGGCGTCATACGCGATGATGTCGTGAACCGTCCGCTCAAACGATGCCAATGTCTGGAATGGCAGTCCGTACATGAGATCGAGGTTAACGCTCGTAAAACCGAGCTCACGCGCCCAGGTGTAGACCTGCCGGGAAACCTCCGGTGGTTGCACGCGGTTCACGGCTGCCTGCACATGAGGGTCGAAATCCTGAATCCCCATGCTCATGCGGTTGAAGCCCGCCTGCCTGAGTGCCTCCAAGTGCGGCCGGGCGAGTTCCCGTGGGTCGATTTCAACACTCGCCTCAGCATCCGCGGCGATGGGAAACGCGGCGCGGATTGCGCCCGCGATCGAGACGATCTGGTCGGGCGAGAGATACGACGGAGTGCCACCGCCCCAGTGCAGCTGTGTAGCCTGCCTGTGTGGCGCGATCAGCGGCGCGACGAGGGCCATTTCCTTCTGCAGATAGCCGTTGTATTCCTCAATGCGTTTGCGGTCCCGCGTCACCAGCATCGTGCATCCGCAAAAATAACAGAGTGTGTCGCAGAAGGGAAAATGAAAGTAGAGTGAAAGATCCGGGGAGGCGTCCGGGGTGTTCGTTGCTATGATTTCCCTGCGAAAATCGTCCGCCGTGAACGCAGGAGTAAACAGCGGAGCGGTCGGATAGCTGGTGTAGCGTGGACCGGGCCTGTCATACTTCTTCAACAGGCCGACATCAATATTGGCAATTGCGCCTTCCATCAACTCGTCTCTCCGTCATCAGCCGGCATGTCGAAAGTTCGTGCAATCACAGGGCCGGATGCTCAAGCATCCGTTTCCTTGTATAGGCAATCAAGCCTCCCGAGTCGACAATGGCCTGCCGCGCACGCGGCAGCGCTTCAATCGGGAACATCGCACCGCTGGTATTGTTGAGCACGCGATCGCTTTCGATCACCAGGTCATCTCCCACTGCGGCGGTGATCCCCGGTGCGACAACGAGCCGCAATCCGAGGTTGATGGCGTTCTGCATGAATATCCGCGCGACACTCCGCGCGACAATGATCAACTCATGACCCTTGAGCGTGGACACCGCCTGTTCGCGGGAGGAACCGCAGCCGAAGTTGCTTCCCGCAACAATGATGCTGCCGGGGGAAACCTGTCTGTTCCTGAGTCTTCCGTTGAACTCTGCGTCGTCTATAAACGCGAACTGCGGTGTTTCCGTTGGAAGCACTGTAGCCATGTACCGGCCGGGATAAATGACGTCCGTAGAAATGTCGTCGCCGACGACAAAGACCACTTGTGCCATATCGTTTACGCTCCTTTTCTCGGATCGGCGATCATTCCCGCCACAGCTGAAGCAGCGGCTACAGCGGGCGAACAAAGATACACATCTGCAGTGGGATTTCCCATCCGGCCTTTGAAATTGCGGTTCGTAGTCGAAAGGGCCACCTCACCGTCCCCCAGTGCACCCTCATGTACGCCCAGGCATGGACCGCATCCCGGGTTCATCACCACAGCCCCCGCGCGCATGATGTCGGCAATGTAGCCACGTTCGAGCGCCCGTTGATAGATCCGACCGGATGCCGGGAACACGAGCATGCGAGTGTTGCGGGCAACCTTCTTCCCCCGCAGAAGCGATGCCGCGACCTCGATGTCGTCAAGCCTGCCGTTCGTACACGAACCGATCACAACCTGATGCACTTTTATCCCCACAACGGCACCGAGGGGCTTCACATTGTCCACGGAATGCGGACAGGCAATTTGCGGCTCAAGCTTCGAGACATCGATCGTGACGGTCTGCACGTAGACAGCGTCTTCGTCAGGTTGGACAAGGTCAAGGGGATCGGTCACTCCCGATTCTTCCCGAAGATAGGTCACGGTCTCCTGGTCAGCCGGCACGATACCCGACGTCGCGCCTGCCTCGACGGACATATTGCAGATGACGAGTCTTCCGGAGGTGGACATGGCCCGGATTGTTTCGCCATGGAACTCGATCACACGGAAGTTCGCCCCCTGGGAGGAAATCCTCCCGATCAGATGAAGGATCAGATCCTTCGGCCCCACCAGCTGCGGAAATGCGCCGTGAACCACCACTTTTATAGTAGCGGGCACTTCAATGTTCACCGCGTACCCCAGCGTCCAGACACTTGCCATCTCGGTCGCCCCTATGCCGAACGAGAAAGCGCCAAGCGCACCGTGGCTCGTGGTATGGGAATCGGTGCCGACTACCACCGCGCCCGGGCGGACATAACCGCTTTCGGGGAGAATCTGGTGGCATATCCCACCGAGATCACCGCGAATGTCGTGAAACTTGCTGATCATGTGGCGCGCCACAAATTCACGGACCTTTTTCTGGTTGGTGGCCGTTTTCGGTGATTCTGCAGGGACCCGGTGATCAAAGATGATCGCCACTCGCGACGGATCCCACACACGAGCCTCGCGGCCTGTGTCCTTAAATATCTCCAGGAACTGATTCACCACCAGTGCTGCGTTTTCGTGCGACATCGCGAGATCCACCTTCGGTTCGAGCACGTCGCCCGCCTTTACGACAGCCTGTCCGCTCGCACGCGCTAGGATCTTTTCGACAACGGTCATGCCCATGAGATGCCTTTCCTGTTACGTGTTCACACGACCCGCTTCTCTTTCAACGATGCAATCTGTGCGTCTTCGTATCCGAGTTCTTTGAGCACCTCCGCGGTATGCGCACCGAGCTTTGGCGGGGGAGATGTGACAGTCCCGGGGGTCTTCTCAAACTTGGCGGTCAGATTGAACAGCGGAATCGCACCTATTCCTTCAACATCCACCGTGCCGAATGTGTTCCGATGCGCCACCTGCGGCTGATGCAGCGCGGCGTCCAGGCTCAGAATAGCGCCCGAGGGCACGTCGTGACTATTCAATGCGTCCACCCAGTACGCAGTTTCCCGCTCCCGGAGTTTCGCCTCCAGCAGTGGTGTGAGTGCCTTCCGATTCTTCTTCCTTGTATCACGCTCGGAGAACCGCGGGTCGTTCCTGAGTTCCGGCACACCCAGGACATCGGTAACGGCTTCCCATTGCTCCTGTTTATTGGCGGCGATATTGATGCTTCCATCCCTGGTGCGGAACGACCCGGACGGAGCGGCAGTAAAATTGTCATTTCCCATGAGAACCGGTTGCTGGCCGCCTATCAGCAGGTTTGCCACCACCCACCCCATCAGCGGCATAATAGAGTCTAACAGTGCCACATCAATCCATTGGCCTTCTCCCGAACGCTCGCGCCAGAAGAGAGCCGCCATGATCGCAAACGCAGCATTCAATCCGCCGACAGTGTCGCACACGGGGAAACCCGCTCGCAACGGACTCAGCTGTTCATCACCGTTGATGGCCATCTCCCCGCTCAGTCCCTGAATGATCTGATCGTAGGCGGGCTTGAGGGCATCCGGGCCGGACTGTCCGAAACCGGAAATGCCGCAGTAGATGAGCCTCGGGTTGATGGCACGCAGCACGTCATAAGAGAGACCCAATCGATGCATAACGTCCGGACGGAAGTTCTCCACCACGACATCCGCTGTCGCAGCAAGCTTTTTGAAAATCTCCTTTCCCTCGAGCGCTTTGAGATTCAAGGTGAGCGACTTCTTGTTGGCATTCTGCGCAAGAAAACTCGTCCCCATGAGCTGCCGGTTGTATTCCGAAACGCAGCCGAGTTTGCGCGCCAGGTCACCATCCACCGGATTCTCCACCTTGATGACCTCCGCGCCGAGCAAGGCGAGGTGCAACGTTGCAAACGGGCCCGAGAGCACGTTTGTCATGTCAAGAACTCTGATGCCCGAAAGGAGCGATGCCGCAGATGTTGCCATGTGATTTTCGCGCTGGAGTCTACCGAGGAATGGGGCCTGTTCTGTACACCATACCGGGCATATCCCGGTCGAAGAAAGCGGCGACCTCCCCTGCCACTGCTATCAGGCCGTCGAGATCGACGTCCTTCCGGAGGTTCATCCGTTGGAGCATGTGTACGAAGTCCTCCGTGCAGACATTTCCGCCCGCAATTTTTGTGTACGGGCATCCGCCAAGGCCGGCAATTGATGATTCGACGGACTGGACACCCACCCGCAATGCCGCCGAGCAGTTGGCCATCGCCATGCCGTAGGTGTTGTGAAAATGACAGGTCAACTCGACCGAATCGTCCGTTGTCCGGATAGCCTCAAACAAATTTTCCACCATCACTGGTGTGGCATGGCCGGCCGTGTCTGCAAGGCTGATGTTTGTCAGGCCGGCCTCGAGATACCGCCGCACGATCGCAAGCACACGCTCCGGCGGAACAGCGCCTTCATAGCCACAGCCGAACGCGGACTGCACAGAAAGCTGCACAGTCTTTCCGGCTTTCAATGCTGCCACGGCCATGGTGATGATTCGCTCGGTCGCTTCCGCTGTCGGCATGCCGGTATTCTTGCGGCTGTGCGTCTCGCTCGCAGAAACTCCCATGCAGAACATGTCCACGCCACACGCCATTCCGCGATCGAGTCCCTTCTCGTTGAGCACGAGACCCGAAAGTACGACGCCCGGCGGCCTGGCCCCCGGTGCGGAAAGTTCACGGAACATCTGATCGGTGTCCGCCATTTGCGGCACCTTTGCCGGATGAACGAACGATCCGACCTGGATGACGTCCATCCCGGCCGCGGCGAGTGCACGGACCCATTGGAGTTTTTGTTCAGTCGGGACGGCTGCAGTTTCCATCTGCAGTCCGTCCCGCAGACCTACTTCATGCAGGACGATATGTGAGGTCATCATAGATGTGCTGCGATTGCCTCTGCTATATCCATCGTGGAGTGAGACCCTCCCATATCATACGTACGGATCCTTCCTTCTTTGATCACCGCTGCCGTCGCTTTTTCGATCTGCGCGCCTTTCCCCGTCTCACCGAGCCAGTCGAGCATCATCTTTGCCGCGAGAATTGTCGCAATAGGGTTCACCTTGTTTTGGCCCGCATATTTTGGCGCCGAACCGTGGGAGGGTTCGAACACGGCGAGCCGGTGCCCGATATTCCCGGAGCATCCGAAGCCGAGCCCGCCCACCATCTGAGCGGCAAGGTCGGAGATGATATCCCCGTAGAGGTTCGGGGCGACAAGCACATCGTAGCTGAAGGGATTCTTCATAAGCCACATGCAGATTGCGTCTACGTTGGCCTCGTCGAACTGTATCCCGGGAAATTCACGCGCCACGTGCCGTGCCTCCTCGAGAAAAAGGCCGTCGGTTGCACGCACCACATTTGCCTTGTGCACGACTGTCACTTTCCGCCGGTTGTGCTTCCGCGCGAATTCGAATGCTGCCCGGACAATCCGTTCCGATCCCCGCTTGGTGTTCACTTTGCAGGAAACGGCGAACTGATCGCCCTGCAAATCGCGGAAGGCAGTAAACGGCTTCGAAAGCTTCAACAGCATGTCTGAGAGTTCCTTAGGTACCGGAAAGAACTCGACGCCGGCGTACAGATCTTCCGTATTCTCTCTGAACACCACCAGGTCAATGCCGTCTTTGAAGTTCAGAGGATTGGCGGGAAAAGCTTTGCAGGGGCGGAGGCAGATATACAGGTCGAACATCTGACGCATGCGCACAATGGGCGAACGGTACACCAACCCCTTGCCCTTCAGCTCGGGAATAAGTTCGGCTTCGGCAGCCTTGACGGGTTTCGAGGTAATCGCTCCAAACATCGCGGCATTGACGCGCCTCAACAGGTCAATCGTCCGCTGGGGAAATGCATCCCCCTCCTTGCACCAGAATTCCCAACCGATGTCCCCGTGCACATATTCCGCGTCGAGCTTGATCCTGTCGAGGACCAGGCGCGTGGCGTCCATCACGTCTTTTCCGATTCCATCCCCGGGCAGCCAGGCTATCGTGTATTTGCTCATAGGGGTCTCGGCACTCCTTGTCGTTGCAGTTGTTCAGGCGAAGCTGTCATTGATCCGGTCGGTGACCGCGAATTTCGCATTCAGGGTCTCTCGTTTTTCCCGCAGGAGGTGCAGCCCGCGCTCGCGGTCGGCTATCAAGACATCAAGCAATTCCTTCACGTCGGGGTAGTCACACTCCGTAGCATACTGACGGTACAACGCGATGGCTTCCTGCTCCCGCTGTTCAGCCACTTCCAGCGCATTGCACAGACCTTTGCACGAATGCACGCACTTCCGCTCCATATGCTTCTCTCCTTGTTGACTCGTTCACCGCTGCGGGCATCCTGCCCCGTCAGACCATTGCCGGTTGGCCGGCAAGCTCCATTCCCCGCCGCAACGCCTGCTCGTTCAGCGGCAATAGGTTATGGTACCGTTCGGGCAGAGCCTTGCGCAGGGCCTTCATGACCGCATCGAGTTCCACGACGCGGGTTCGTTCGAGAAAAGCGCCCAGAACGATCATGTTCAGCACTTTGGTGTTGTTCAGCTTCAATGCCTCATCCCCCGCGGGGATCGGGACCACTTGGATATCCGTGCGGCTGGGGGGCGTCAGCATGCTCGTCGAGTCATAGATCAACAACCCGCCGGGCTTCACGGCCTTTTCGAATTTGTCGAGCGACGGCTGGTTCAGCGCAATGACGCTGTCAAAAGTTGTGACGACAGGGGAACTAATCCGTTCGTCAGAGACAATGATGATGCAGTTGGCCGTCCCGCCGCGCATTTCCGGACCGTACGAAGGCATCCAGGTGATTTCCTTGTTCTCGATCATGCCGGCATACGCCAGGGTCGCGCCCATCGAAAGCACACCCTGTCCTCCGAAGCCGGCGGCTAAGAGTTCATGAGTCATACGTGCATCCTTTTGTCGACATTCTGCGATTCGTTTTGTTTATTTCGGGACTTTGATGTCGCCGGGTGGATAGAAGGGGAACATATTTTCCACCAGCCACTCATTCGCCTGGAGCGGTGTCATCTTCCACCCAGAGGGACAATTGGAGACTACTTCGATGAAACATGTGCCTTTCTTTTCCTTCTGGTACTGAAACCCTTTCGTGAAGGCCTTCTTGAGTTGCCGGACGGCATTGGGAGTGTGCACGGACTGGCGCGTCACGTAGTAAACACCCGGCAACGTTGCCACAATCTCCGTCATCTTGATCGGAAAGCCTCCGGTCTCTACGTTGCGGCCGGTGGGAGACGTCGAGGTTTTCATCCCGATCAGCGTCGTGGGAGCCATCTGCCCGCCGGTCATGCCATAGATTGCGTTGTTGATAAACACGATCATGATGTTCTCGCCGCGGTTACAGGTATGGATGGTCTCAGCGGTGCCGATCGCAGCGAGATCACCGTCTCCCTGATAGGAGAAGACATACCGGTCCGGGAGAATGCGCTTGACCGCTGTTGCGACAGCGCTCGCTCTTCCGTGCGCAGTGCCCTGCATGTCGATATTCATGTAGTTGTACGCAAACACCGAGCAACCGACCGGCGCGATGCCGATGGTTTTGTCCTGAATGTCCAGTTCCTCGATAACCTCCATCAACACCCGGTGGATAACGCTGTGGCCGCAGCCGGGACAGTAATGGAACCGTGTATCGGTGAGGGTGTGCGGTTTTGCGTACACGCACTCAAGCAGTTCCTGCTCTTCGACCGTCAGATCCTGCGTAATTTCCTGAGACATGTCAGTGCGCCTCCGCCGCTTCTGGGATCTCGGTGTGGATCATCGAGCGCAATGCACTCACGACTTCATCGGGAGCGGGAATGATGCCTCCCATCCGCCCATAGAAATGGACCGGCGTACGCCCTTCGATCGCGAGACGGACATCTTCCACCATCTGCCCGGAATTCATTTCGACCACAAGCACACCCTGCAACTGCGGCGCGAGTGTCTGCAACACTGCAGAGGGGTAAGGCCACAGTGTGATCGGCCGCAGCAGCCCCACCCGGATTCCCTCCTTGCGCAGCAGCTGCACTGCGCGATGAGCAATCCGCGCAGCGAGGCCATAGGCAACAATCACGTATTCTGCGTCTTCCGTGTTCACGAGTTCATACCGGACCTCGTTTTCGGAAATCGTCCGGAACTTTGCCTGCAGGTGCCGGTTCACCTCTTCCATTTTCTCGGGCTGCATGTGGAGCGTCGTGATGAAGGTACGGGGATGTCCCTTGCCTTTTCCCGTGGTCGCCCAGGGCTTCGGCGGAATATGGTCGGCCGGAACATACTCACGGAACTCCACTTTCTCCATCATCTGTCCGAGCGCCCCATCTGCAAGAATCAGCACAGGTGTCCGGTATTTGTCGGCAAGATCAAAGGCATCATACACAAAATCCGCCATCTCCTGTACGCCGGACGGTGCGAGGACGATGAGACGGTAGTCACCGTGGCCGCCTCCTTTCACCGACTGGAAGTAGTCCCCCTGCGACGGCTGTATGGTGCCGAGGCCGGGGCCGCCGCGGTTGACGTTCACAATGAGACACGGCAGCTCTGCGCAGGCAATATACGATATTCCTTCCTGCATCAGGCTGATTCCGGGGCTTGACGACGAAGTCATCACGCGGGCACCGGCGCCTGCGCCGCCGAACACCATGTTGATTGAAGCCAATTCGCTTTCGGCCTGCAAGACAATCATTCCGCGTTTGCGCCCTTCGCCTGCGAGATATTCCAGAACTTCGGACTGCGGGGTGATGGGATATCCAAAGTAGGCCTGGCAGCCTGCGCGAATCGCCGCCTCCGCCAGCGCCTCATTGCCTTTCATAAGTCGAATGTCTCCCACGGCTATTTCCTTTCGTCGTCGATCGTCACGGTAATGTTCTGCGTCACGTTGGTGATCCGCGCAACGGGGGTCCTGCCCTTCTTCTTCTCGCGGTACACCGTGATAACGGCGTCAGGGCACACGAGCGCACAATTCGTGCACCCCGTACAGTTGTCTTTGACCAGCACTGCATAATGGTATCCCTGGGCATTGATCTTCGGCGAGAGTGCAAGACTCTCCTGAGGACATGCTTCAATACAGAGCTCACACCCCTTACAGGTTTCGATGTCAAAAGTCACTTTACCTTTTGCCATCAGCGATTCTCCTTCCTGGGCTTGGGTTCTTGGAAACGCCCGGCGGTCTGGGCTTCACCGGGTGCGGTTCAACACATGTTCAATGTCTTTGATGATGTCTTCCGGTTTTTCGAGGCCGATGGCAAGGCGGACTCCACCCGGATCCAGGCCTTTGGCTGCTTGCGCTTCAGCAGGGATTGCCGAGTGAGTCATCGACCCGGGATGCTCTATCAATGTGCGGATATTGCCGAGGCTGACCGCCAGCGTCACGCAGTACGCTTCCTGAGCGAGAGTATTGATGAATCGTTCGGCGCGCTTCAGCGCATCCTGGGGACCGGAGCTTTTCATGACGAAATATATCATGGAACCCGGCGCAAAATTCCCTTCGAAGTCCCGCATCTGCCGCCGGGCAAGCTCCGCCTGAGGGAACGACGCCAGACCCGGGTACAGCACACGCTCGACTTCCGGGCAGGTCTCCAGGTACGCAGCCACCCGCTCCGCCGTCGCCTGCATTTGCCGCATCCTGACGGCTAGCGACGGAAGTCCAACGACCAGCACGGGCCAGGCCGACTTAGGCGAGAGAATGCCGCCAAAATCCTTCCGGAACAACATCAGCTGATCATGGCTCCACCGTGGCCCGACAACCACACCCCCGGTATCCGTGCCAAATCCGCCGATTCCTTTTGTCAGGGAATGAATGACGAAATCGATGCCGAGAGCGATCGGGCGCTGGCAGAACGGTGTCGCAAATGTGCTGTCCACCACGGTGTACATCCGATCTTTGGGATCGCGGTCGGCATTGACACGGGCGGCAAGATCGGCAATCGCCTTAAGATCCACCAGCCGCATGGTGGGATTCACCGGCGATTCCATGTACAGAACCCGTGTGTGTTTTGTGATCGCCGCGGCCACTTCAGCTGTATCGCTGAAATCCACAAACCGCACGCCGATCTTGAGGCGCGGATACCAGTTGGTCATCAGAGAATACGTGCAGCCGTACAACACTTTGTGCGCAAGCACTTCGCTGCCGGAGCCGGTGAGAATCCCCAGTACCCCCGCAATCGCCGCCATCCCGCTGGCGAACGTAACTGCGATGTCACCGCCCTCAGCATACGCGAGATTCTCTTCGAGCATATCCTTGTTCGGCTCGCCGAGACGGTCGTAGATGTAGATGGGCACTTTGCGTGTCACATCCACCTCGTCCGTCGAGTGCGCGAATTCCGTGAACCCCTGAGCTCCGCGCTGCGCACTGTCGAGACGGTAGGTCGCTGAGGCGGATATGGGCGGCAACAAATGATGACTGTAGTCCCACCGGGGATCATCCATGCGGCCGTAGATCAGATGGGCTTCGATGGAGTGACTTTGATCGCTTTTGTTCTCGGGACTTTCCTTTGAAGCATCCATAGGGCACCTGATTTCGTGATGTTCGAGAGAAGCAGCACCTCTCCGTCATGCCCGCAGGAGCACATCCTCCAACGGGCGACGCGCAGTCTGGATCGGCTCGGAGAGGGAGTAGCCGAGACGCAGGAGTAGTTGTGGCGGCGCCGCGGTGCCAAGGATCTGCTGCAATTGCGTACGCAACGCAGGAACCTGGATAGGCATATTGAAGAAACTGGCGTGGAGTCCTTCGCCTGTCACCACCAGGAGCATGCGTTCGAGTAATTCACCGACCGCAACATATTGTGGAACATGGTCTTCACTGCAGAGCGCTATCAATCCGGGTGCTTCGAGGCAGAGATGCCTGTCGTGTGCAGCCCGGATTTTCCCGATGTCGATCACCCGCGCCGCCCACGGGGCTGCAGCGACAACTTTCGCGTCGAGGCCGCAGGCCTGTGCCGAAAGTCCATCCGCATGAGACATTGCATTGACGTGGAGCCAGGCGGAGACATTCCGCCGGTAATCTGCGTTTTCCAGAAGCATCCTGTCTCCCTGCGCAACCACTTCGGCAATGCGTCCGTTGCAGTCACCGTCCGTTGATGCAATCACCGTCACATCGGTCCCGCGTGCAAGGCCGCACAGCTGATCCAGAACTGCCGCCGGGATCCTGCTGAGCAGGAAAGGGTGTCTGTTGGTGTGACGCTGTGAAATGAACTCATAGAGCCCGGCCAGATCCAGCGTCTCCGGAGGACACTCACGGCATGGCGTCAGGCGGACAGAAGCAAGAGGTTCTTCGCTCGATCCACTGTAGTTGTAGATCACATTGCACATGTAGCCGGCGTGCGCCGCGGCAACGCGCAAATTCATCACGGCGGCGCCGATACTCATCATCATTTCCCTGCCGCCTGGATCTGCCGCGGGCATACGACGGGTATAATCGGCATACACATCAACACCGTCTGCAGTCACTCGGAATTTCCACGGCTGAGTGTTGTAGGTGGACGGCGCGAGCACTGCGGAGCGGAGCAGAGTCATCATCTGCCCGGTCCAACTCCCGGGGGATGTAGGGGCGTCGATCGGCCCGGCGAGCGTCGGATCAGCCTCCACGACGGGTTTCACTCCCGGACCTTTCCGTTGCCGTCGCTTTCAATACAGATAGCATCCACCGGGCAGTCCTCCAGGGCCTCCAGCATATAATCTTCCTCGGCCCTCGTTCGTGGCTGCCGGGACACAAAATAGGTGTTGGTTTCTTTCTGGTAATCAAAATTGTCGGGCGCGATGGATGCACAATACGCACACCCGTCGCAATCCTCTGTGGTAAAGAACCGCCCTCCGACATTGCCCGGCAGGCGCCTGAGCGTTTTCGCCGCCACGACATTCATACTGCCTCCCTCATGCGTTTGATGATTGCCAGGACAAATCCTGCCATCATGACCAACGTCCCTCCCCACAACAGAATGATGAAGGGCTTTACATTCGCTTCGACCATCAGTGTTTCAGGTCGGGACGGTGTGGCATCTGCACGCTGAAATCCCACGACAATCGTGGAGGGCGACGCAGCACCCATCCCCACGTTTACCTTCAGCAGGCGTACCTCCGTTCCGAGCACCTTCGAAACAGCGGGCCGGTAGTCGGTCTCGCCGGTCTCGCGGTGTGCGAGGGCGGGATATAATGTCTCCCGGTCTTTGCCGCGTTCCACTTCCAGCACCGCTGCAATGGCTACGGTTGAGCCGGGTGCGCCCATCCCCCCCCTATCCGGGCCCATGTCAAAGCGGACAAACTTCACCCGAGCATCATTCTGCACGATCATGGCACCCTTCGCCAGTTCATGCTCTTCCGGCACCGTCCCGCCTTCCGCAGGCTCCAGAGAAACCGGCGACAAATAGAAGTCCGACGTCAGCGACGAGACAATGTCGGGATTCCGCATAATCCCCTGCTGAGGTGCTTCAAACATCACCGGAAGAATTGTGAATGTCCGCGTCCCTTCGGTGGCTGTTACGCGAAACTCGTACTTGCCGTCGGCGCGTACTGTGTACCCGTCATAGGAGAGCGTGTGGCCGAGCACCTGCACGGGTTCGTGTTGGGGCAAGCCGACGTGTGCCGTTTCATCATAAACGCCGGTGCTGACCACGCCAATTAAGAACAGCGCAATGCCGATGTGGGCCAGCTTCCCGCCGAGCAGCAGTAGGCCACCACGGACTCCCCGTGCCCCGATGTCGACATTGACAAGGAGCGCAAAGATCGCCGTATAGACCATTGCACTCGTCAAGGGGTCTCGCATCCCCGCTGCCACAAGGACGGCGGTGATAAGGAGCGCCGCAAGGAGTGCCCTCCACGATTTCCGGAGTGTGAACCGGATGTCCTGCTCCTCCCACTGAGTGTACAGACTGATGCCGATAAGCAAACCGAGAAGGATGCCGACCGGAAGATTCGTGATGTCGTAGAAGGAGGTTTCGACGCGGGTGGTAGAGAATATCGGAAGGCTCGTGCCAAAGAGAATCACCACTGCGCAGAGCAGGAGCGCGATTGCTCCGGCACCCAGGAGGAGCTCACGCGTCAACCATCCTGTGCCGGCGTATCGAGGTGCCAGGTCGCGCATGCGCAGGACCATGATGGCGGTGCCGATAACTGCAATCGATGCAAGAAAGATGATGAGCAGGACATTCACTGATGCGCGCGCATCGGTGAACGAATGTACCGAAGCATCGCCCAGGATCCCGCTCCGGGTAAGAAACGTGCTATAGATGACAAGAAAGAACGTGACAATGGCAAGGAAGAAATTCGTCCGGCTGTACTTGCCTGTTCTCCGCTGTGCGAGAAGAGTATGCACGAGAGCAATCGCCGTCAGCCATGGGATGAGCGAGGAGTTCTCGACAGGATCCCACCCCCAGTAGCCACCCCAACCCAGGACACCGTATGCCCAATATGCCCCGAGCATGATCCCCAGTCCAAGCACGAACGCACCCATCAACACCCACCCCAATCCTTCCCGGGCAAAGGCGTCATACTCCCGTGTCCAGAGCGCTGCGACGGCCTGGCTGAACGGCACAGCCATCAGAGCAAAACCAAGAAACAGGACGGGAGGATGGATGACCATCCAGAAGTTCTGCAGCAGCGGATTGAGACCGTGGCCGTCCGTGGGGATCTGGCCCACCGGTACCCCGGGGTACGCGTCCCAGATCAATTCGAAAGGGGTTTTCACAAACACGAGGAGCAGGAGCATCGAGTTCGCGAACAGGTAGATCGTGAGCACGGCCGGCGTGGCCGACCGCGACCGCATCAACCAGAGCGCGATGAGCGACGAGCAGAGACCCCAGAAAAGGAAACTCCCTTCCTGCCCTGCGTAAAACGAAGAGAGAAGGAAATGCAGCGGGAGCGATCTGTCGCTGTACCCGTAAACGTACGCATTGCTGAAATCATGCCGGAGGAGCAACAAGACCAGGATGGCAGAGGCGATAACGACGAGTGAGACGCTGGAGAGAAGCAAGGTGCGCGGGACAGTCAACCTCTCATCCCGAGTGGATGCGGCGCGGAAATACAGCACCGCCGAGGACACTGAGGTCAACAGTGCAAGAAGCAGAACATAATGTGCAAGAACAGTCATTGGTACTCCACAGATGCTTGGGTGCCCTATACCGTTCAAGTTGCGTGCCACCAGCCGAACACCACAAACAGGCAAAAACGATTGATAGGGGGGGATTTGGGGGTTTTTGAACGCTTTTGCGCTCAACGGGATTCCAATCTCTGGGAAAACCTTTGCAGGAGTGCAA
>DAINBR010000030.1:0-15764 GCA_036732865.1 Bacteroidota bacterium
TTTGACTTCGACCGACTGGAGAATGTTCGCAGCAATGTAGAACATCCGGCGGAGCGGTTCGCGGGTATTCTCGAAGGCAACGAGTACTTCGCTGGGGACGTTCCGGTTGAGGTGAACGTACTCCGCGAACAGTGTCGCCGTGTGCCGCAACAGGGCATCCAGCTCGGAATCAACCACCACAGGCATCGACGCAAGCACCACGTCGGCTTCGAGGTACTTGGGATTGGCGACGAAATGGTCCACTTTCGCCTGCACCACGCCGTCCACGAGGATCTTCATCAGCCCGTTGGGCAGCTTGAGAATCTGGATGATCTTGGCAACAGTGCCCTCGTGATATATCTCTTCGATGCCCGGCTCTTCGGTGATCGAGCTTTTCTGTGCGACCAGGAGAATGTACTTCTGCCGTTCAAGGGCCTCGTTGACGGCACGCAGGGATGATTCGCGACCGACAAGCACGGGAAAGATCATGTACGGATAGATCACCACGTCGCGAAGCGGGAGCACCGGCAACCGGGTCGGGATATTCTCCGGAGGAGAGGGAGCAGTAGCACTATGCTGATGTTTTTCTGATGCCATGGCAACGAGTTTGCTGAATTGGGAATGATAAGTTACCACAAAGGGGACGGTTTGTCAACTCGGCGATTCGTTGGTGGGGATACAGGTGAAATGAAGCACGGAGGGCGGTCTAAGGGAAGGGAGGCCGGGATGGTGGCCTGATGCATTTGAGGTAAGGATGGTCTCCTGATGAAATGGAAGCTGGTCCCGGGGACGCCTCTGGATCCCGGCGCGTCGTGTGTACGGTCCCTAATCCTTTGGAGCGTACCCCCGGTCTTGTGCGTAGGTGAGCAGCTCCGTGCGGAGGAGACTCCTTCCACGATGCAGCCGTGAACGCACCGTACCCAGGGGTACAGCAAGAAACTCCGAAATCTCCTCGTATGTCAGTCCTTCAATATCACAGAGGATGACGACTGTCCGGAAGTCCTCAGGAAGGTGGACAATCGCCGTTGCGACATTGTCGTCAAGGAGTTGTCCGAACGCCGACTCCTGCGTATTGCTCGACGGTGCCGAGTCGGCGCGGATGGTATTGTAGAAGTTCTGCACCTCATCGTAATCCACCGTGTCCGGTTCTTTCGACTCACGCCGGTAACGGTTGATGTACGAATTCTTCATAATGCGGAACAGCCATGCGCGGATGTTGGTCCCTTTTTCATACTTCTCCCAGAACCGGAACGCCTTGAGAAAGGTTTCCTGTACCAGGTCATCCGCATCGGCCGCATTGGTTGTCATCCGGAGGGCATAATTGTACAGGAGGTCGGCGTGTGGAAGGGCCTCGGATTCAAATTCTCGCTGCTTTGTGTTCTTTCCTGCAACCTTCATGGCATCCGTTTTGCGAAATAACGGAACACTTCTTAAGTATGAATGGTACGGGATCCTTCGGGAAGTGTCAAGCACGGGAAGGGGGTGAGGCCCGGTAAATCTGCAGGAGATCGTACAGCGTCTGGCGTTCGACACTGCTTTCGACGCGCATCAACTCCGGGGGCAGGACCCGCTTCCGCAGGGTGTGTACTTCCAGCCCGCCGTACAGCCGGAGGTCTCCTATTTCCTTGATGGTCGCACGATCACTGTAGCGCTCGTACAGCACACCGAGATCGGCAGTGCCGGACCACCCGTTGGGATGGCGGAGCTCAACCCCCCTGATCAGCAGGTCGAACATCCGCGAGCCATTCAGCGGGAGGCCGGTATAGGAATCCAGATCGGCGTCTTCATACGCACCGCCCGCGATACTCCAGAGACCCGAGAGAATTCCTACGACGTTCAACTTGCGGATCGTCGCTTTATCCGGATCATGCGGCCAATGGCCGGATTCGATCAGCAGTGTGCTGCTCCCCAGAGACTGAAAGAGATCTCCGAATGCACGCGGTTCGTACACATCATCGTACCGGGTAATGTGCCCGCCGGCAAATGGGTGGAGCGCTTTCGCAATGAGTGCCCCCAGGCGCATCGCGCGCCGGCGCACACGCGGGATGGATCGCTGCTCATCAGGGGGCGGCGCCAGCAACGCGAGCGCTGCAACGCGTGCTGTGTCACCGGCTGAATGGAGGCTCTGATCATGCAGATTGAATGCGAATTCGGGCGCAATCTTCCGGTGGATGTGACGCAGCGCCCTGGCCTCGGGAGAGAGCCCGGCGCGTGCGTCCCGGTTGATGTCGATGCCGACGGCATTATGCCGTGTGCGCGACTCGGCCCCATCAGGGTTGACCATGGGAATGCAGTGCACCGAGAGAGACCGGAGTGTTTTTGCAACCCAGGGAAGCCGGCTTTCACGCGTGAAGAAGTGCAGGATGTCGAGCAACGCAAGTGTCGCGGTGGATTCATCTCCGTGCATTTGCGACCAGACCAGAACATTCCGCGGTCCGGAACCCGCGGTGAGAAGATTGATGCTTCGTCCCTCTATCGATCGGCCGATTTCCTGTTGTGTAAGGAGACCGTTGCTGTCACTGACAAGACGTTGGATTTCCGCACTGAGCCCGGCGTGGACACAGGTCGCCGGCGCCTGGTGATCCAGACGGAATCCGGGATAGTTTTTGTACAGCGTGCGGGCAATCGAGGAGACAGTGTACATGGTCAGCTATTTCTGCAACGCTTCATAGTATTTGCGGATCAACTCTTCATAGTCTTTGCTGTAACCTTCTTCCAGCGCCCGCAAGAGGTCCTGCTGGAGCTTGCTTCGGCCTTCTTGTGTCGTGAGGTCCAGTGCGCCGGGACTCTGGCGGGCGATGTCTGTTCCGGATTCCGACTTGCGCCGCTTCTCGTAGTCCCGTTCGCGCATGGAACGCTGTGCATCGAGCATGCGGGAGAGAATGCGCTCCTGTTTGTGGAGCGTTTCAGGGTTGACGTTGCCCTGCGCAAGGTCCGTCTGGACCTCCCGCATGTCTTGGGTGATGCGGTTCAGGTCACCCAAGAGCTTGCTCATTTCGCCTGTCCGGCTGGCCTCACGGGCAAGCTCCTCCATGGACTTGCGCACCATGCCCTGTTCCCCGGCAAGCCGCGCCATCTCGGCTGCCTGTTGTGGACTGAGGCCCTGTGTCGCATCATTGACGCCTTGCTGCATTCCGGAGAGCCGCTGAAGCCGTTGCATGAAGCCTGCCATCCCCATGCCCTGTCCGCCACCCTGCATCAGACCCTGCGCAGCTTCCTGGAGCTGTTGCGCGGCCTGGTTCAACGAGCCCATTGCAGCTCCCTGTTGCTGGGCCGCCTGCGCTCCACTCCTTTGCTCGAGGGATTCGAGGGCCTGGGTCATGGCACGCATTGCATCGCCGAGCGTCTTCCCCATCTCCGGCGAAATGCTGAAGGTCTTCTGGGAAAGCCCTCCCAGACGGCCGGTGACATTTCCCAGATCGCGCAGCGCGTCCATTTGCTGCTGGGCATTCTCCCGGAAGCGCTGCGCGGACGGATCAAGTCCGCGCGATTCGTTCTTCAGCATTTCTTCACGCTTCGAGATATCCAACAGGTCCTGCGTCGCACGTTGCATCTCCTGCACCACCTGCCGCTGCTGGTTTTGCAGCATGTCCTGTTTCATCCGCTGCAGTCCTTGCTTGAGCGAGCGCAACGCCTGTGATGATTTCTCCTGCTGCTGCACGGCCTGCTGATAGTCACCCTGCCGGATTTGTTCTGTGCTCTGCTCCATGGCGGCATCCATGCCGCTCTTCTCCAGGAGTGCCTGCAGCTCCTGCATCTGCTGCACCGGCATTTCGGCGGGGAATTCCTCCATACTCTTCTCCAACGCTCCGAGCTCCCGTTTGAGCGAGGCCGCCTGGTCACGCAGATCGTTCTGTTCCTGTGCTTTCGACTCTGCGGCGGATTTGTCCGCCGGGGGACGCCGTTCCAGATCCTCGCGCAATCCATCCTGCGCCTTCTCCATCGACTCCGTGCGCCTCAGCATCTCATCCACCTTCAGCTCGACCTGGATGCGCTTCAGGAGATTCAGTGTGCGCTCTATGCTCTTCCGGAACTGCTCCTCCGAGAACTGGAACTTCTGGAGCGCCTCTCTGAGCGCTTCCGGCGTCATCTGCTGCATGTTCTGCTGCAACCGCTTGAGTGCTTCGGCAAATTCCGGAGACGAAATCTGCTCCATGAGCTGCTGAAGCTCCTGATACTTCTCCATCGTTTCGGGCGAGAGCACGTTGTTCTTCTGCAACTCCTCCAGCATGGTATCGACGGTACGCTGGACGTCGTCAACTTTCTTGCGGATCTCCTCGTAGCGTCTGGCGAGTTCCTCCGCTTTTTTCTGCTCGTTCCAGTTCAGTTTCTGTTGTTGCCTCTTCACCTCGCGCGACAGATCGTCGAGTTCCTTGCGGGCATCCTCTGCCTGCTTCAGGGCTTTCTCAAGATCGCTTTCCGCCGCTTCGTGCCCCTTCTCGGCTTCGGCAAACACTTCGTCGAGGGACGGAAGACGGAGCGTAAATGTGCCGCTAACGGCAGCCTTTGGACCGGACACGGCATCGTTATCAAGGACTTCCGCATGATACTCGACAACATCTTCGGGCGAGAGATGAAGCGAGGAAAGCTCCCACGCAAACGGCACGATCCATTCGTTTCCGGGTCCCGGAACAAAGGGAACTTCCACCATGGTGAAATCGTCGGCGGCCGGCTCGTAGCGTGAGTGCACAAGTTTCTGCGCAAGGCGGAGCCGTGAGATGCCGTAATCGTCAGTGATGCGAAAAACCATCGGCAACCGTTCGTTGCCGGCAACATTGAGATTCATGCCGGGCGCGACAATGGTGATGGCCGGAGGTGCGTCGGGAATGACGCGGATCGCGTATTCTATAGGATCCGCATTGTGCAGCCCCTCCGTATCTACAACGTCAAGATGGTACTTCCGGTCGGCGCGCAGGATCAGCGTCCCGTGGGCGGTGTTCGCATCACTTTTCAGCGCGACACGTGTACCGTCGTCAAAATAGAGCGTTGCCCCGGCCACGGTCTTGCTGGATCGCAGCGATACCCGCATCACGCTCCCCGAAGGGGCGGTAACATCCCCGATGTTTTCATCGAGCTCCTTCTGCGGAAGGCCGGTGTACCGGGGATATGTCAACTGGACCCGGAGCGCAACGATGGAAGGCCTGTCAAGCACCCGGAGGAGATATTCTTCGGTACTGACGTCACCCGAGCGGATCCTGTAGGATGTCGACAGGCGGACTCCCTCCAGACGGTAGCGATACGTTCCATCGGGCCGTCCAGCAAGAGTATGGATATCGGTCGTTACCTGACCCGCCGGGCGCAGCAAGGCTTCGACCGGCCCATGGACCGTCCCCGCCGCACGCACGGTGATTTCGATCGATTCCCCTTTCACGACGTCGCGGTTCCCGGGTTCGACGTGCAGGACGAGCGTCGCGGGCGGCGAAAATGACTGCCGGAAATGCACAAGACGATACGCCGCCTGGCCGATGTCCCGCGGCAGGATGACTGCCGCGAGAGCCGACAGCACAATCCCGGCCAGCAGGAGGCGGAATGCCGTCCGGAGCGGACCGCGATCAATTATTGACGAAAAGTCCACAGACGCCACATCCCGCTGTGTGTCTTCCAGAGCGGCATCTATGAGTTCGGTGGAGTAGTAGGCGGATGCAGACGTTCTCTGTTGCGCCAATTGCACAATGTTGAGCAGGCGATCGTGAATTGCCGGGAAAACACGGCCGATCCGGCCGGCCGTAACAAGGTCCGCTTCGGCACGGAGAATGCCGAGACGACGGGCGAGGGGGACTCCTGCCAGCCAGATGATGAGACCGATACCGCCGGCGAGCATGACTACCGCAATGACGGTGCGTGCCGTGACGTCGAGCCACAACAGCGCTTCGATGCCGAGCAGGACCACGATCGCGGCAATGATGAGCGCAAATGCGAACAACAGCCCGCTCAAGGATCGTACGCTATAGTCCCGGCGACGGACATCGGCAAGCCGGCTGAGAATATTAGCGATATCGGTTGGCATGTGGTATGTCAGCGCCTCAATGGGTCAGGGCCCACATGATGATGTTCACGCCGAACCGGAGCGCCTCTTCCCGTTTGTCGGGCGGGTCGCCGTGCACCTCGGGATCTGCCCACCCGTCAGAGGGATTGCTCTCATACGTATACAGTACGATCAAACGCCCGTCATGAAACAGTCCGTATGCGCGCGGCGGGTTCTCGTTGTGCTTATGCGTTTTCGGGGGTCCCGCGGAGAAGGAAAAGGGGGTGTGGTAAAGCCCGAACGAAAATGGCAGTTCCACAAGATCACGGCCGGGAAACGCACGGCTGAGTTCACGCCGGAATGATTTGTCCATGCCGTAGTCATCGTCGGCGTAGAGAAACCCGCCGTTCTGCAGGTATGTGCGAAGGTTCTCCAGGTCCTTGCCGGTCAATGCAATATTCCCGTGTCCCGTCATGAACAGGATCGGAAACGAGAATATCTGTTCGCTGCCTATATCCACCGGCGTGTACGTTGGATCGACATCGACACCCGTTTGCTGGTGGACAAACGCGAGGAGGTTCGCTTCGGCGGAGGGGTCGTTGTACCAATCACCTCCTCCCGCGTATTTCACGCGGCCGATGCGAACGGCGCTGGCGAGCGTTGCCGTCTGGGTCTGCACTGCCTCTGCAGCACACAAGAAGAGAACGCAAAGAAAGAGCGAGCGAATCATGAAAGAAAAGTAGAAAAGTCGGGAGGAAGAAGCAACCACAAGAGACGGGAGGCGACAGAGATAGGGAGTGACGGAGGTGGGAGGTGGCAGAGACGCAAGGGACAGAGAAGGGAGGTGACGGAGGTGGGGGGTGGAAGGTGGCATAGACGCAAGGTGACAGAAAAGGGAGGTGACGGAGACCTGAAGTGACACTCACCTGCGTGGGCGCAGGTGAGTGTCACGTCTTTGCAGCATCAACGTCTAGTCCATAACTTTGCGCAAGAACGCCGGCTTTTCCCGATCGCTCTTATCGATCCTCTCTTTCGGAGGATCCTGCTCGGTACGGTTTCCCGCGAAGTTCAATTCGATGCCGCGCCGTTTGTAGGCAGGGACATCGAGGATCTGCAGGTCATCCGCGCCTGTCGGAACCCGCTCGATCGGGCGCACTGATTTCTGTGCGACGGGGTGCACCGCGCTCGGTTGCGGCATGTGCTGATTGAAGCCCGTGGCAATGACGGTGACAATAATCTCTTCCGTGAGCTGGTCGTCAATAACGGCACCCAGTATGACATTTGCTTCATCGCCTGCGGCACCGTGAATGATCTCTGTCGCTTCATCAATCTCATACAGTGCCATTGATGGTCCGCCGGTGATATTCACCAGAACACCCCGGGCACCGTTGATGGAGACATCATCCAGGAGCGGGCTTGAGATCGCCATGTGAGCGGCTTCCGTTGCCCGGTTCTCTCCCGTGGCCTCACCTGTGCCCATGACGGCATCACCCATCTCACGCATGATGGTCCGGACATCGGCGAAGTCCACATTGATCAACCCGGGAACGGTGATGAGTTCCGAGATGCCGCGTGTGGCGCCGTACAGCACGCTGTTGGCAATGTCAAATGCTTCAGTCAGCGGCGTTCGGCGTTCTACGATCGACAACAGTTTCTGGTTCGGGATGACGATGAGGGTATCCACCTGCTTGCGCAACTCGTCGATGCCCTGGTCGGCCTGTCCCGTGCGTTTCTTTCCTTCGCACTGGAATGGGCGGGTGACAATACCCACAACCAGGGCGCCCAGGCTTTTCGCGATGTTACTGACGAGCGGGGCCCCGCCGGTTCCCGTGCCGCCTCCCATGCCGGCGGTGACGAATACCATGTCGCTCCCGGTTAATGCGCGGGCGATCTCTTCGCGGTCTTCCTCCACCGCGCGATACCCGATCGTCGGATCAGCGCCCGCACCCAGACCGTGGGTCAGGTTTTTACCGATCTGTATCTTGTTCGGGGCCTGGTTTCGTTGCAGGGCCTGTACATCGGTGTTGACTGCGAAGAAGTCCACACCGTGCAGCCCTTTTTTGATCATACTGTTGACGGCGTTGCCGCCGCCACCCCCGACACCGACCACGCGGATCTTTGCTCCACGATCGAATCCATTATCCAGTTCGATCACTGTTTGTTCCTCCTTTGGGTTTATAAGTTACACTCAGTGGTCACAGGGCATCAAAGAACTCGCGCACTTTGCGCATCCACACGCCCAGGTTGTTCTCTCTCCTGCTTCGTCCTGATCCGGTTGAGGCTGCGGACGGGCGATGTTTCAAACCATGATAGATCAAACCGACTGCCGTGGCATACGCCGGGTTCTCTATTTCGCGGACGAGACCTCCGGAGAAACCGCTGGGGATGCCGATTTTCACGGGCATGCCCAGCACCATATGCGCCAATTCGCTTGTGCCTTTAATGAGAGCGCCCCCGCCTGTCAGCACCACTCCTCCAGCCAGATGTTTGCTGTACCCGGAGCGCTTGATTTCGAGCCCGGCGATTTCCAGGATTTCCTCCATCCGGGGCTGAATGATCTGTGCGAGCACACGCTTGTCAATGCTGATCGGATCCCGCCCGCCCACACCTGGAAGCACGATGGGTTCATTGTCCACGACCGCAGGGACATATGCACAGCCATGTTCCTTCTTGATGCGCTCGGCTTGCTCCGTGAGAATTCCAAGCCCCTTGCGTATATCATCCGTGACTTTCTTTCCCGCAACGCCGATGACTGCCGTATGCCGGATCGTCCGTTCTTCGAACACCGCCAGATCGGTGGTGCCTCCGCCGACATCCAGGAGAGCGATTCCCACTTCCTTTTCCTCATCGTCCAGCACGGCGTAGCTCGATGCCAGCGGCTCGAGCACCATATCGCTGATTTCAAGTCCCGCACGTTGCACACATTTATAGATGTTTTGCGACGCACTGACGAGTCCGGTAATGATATGCACGTTGGCTTCCATCCGCACACCCGCCATGCCGAGAGGGTCGTACACGCCGTCCTGTCCATCGATGATGAATTCCTGGGGGATGACATGTATGATCTTCCGGTCCGACGGCAAGGCCACGCGTTTGGTGTCTTCGATGAGGCGATCGATATCGGCATTGGTCACTTCGTGTTCCGCACCGCTGATCCCGATCACCCCGCGGCTCTGGAAGCTCTGGATATGGTCGCCGGCGATACCGACGATCACGGAACGGATGGCAACGCCCGAAGAGGCCTGTGCCTCACTGATGGCACTGCTGATGGCCGAGGTTGTCCGATCGATATGCGTCACCACGCCACGGGTCATCCCTTCGCAGACCGCTCGTCCCACGCCAAGGATGTTGATGCGACCGTGTTCGTCTGTGCCGGCGACAACTGCACACACTTTTGTGGTACCGATATCGAGGCCTACAATAATGTTGTCCATAGAATGTCCTTCCGGTGACATCAGTCAGTTCGTCATCTGTTCGTCACTATTCGTCCAGCGTACCACTACTTGATCTGCAAAGCGAAGGTCGACCGACGCGAGGGTGTGCGCGCCCCGGTTGGTCACCATAGCGCTCCAGAACGCTTCGAATTTCTCAAGCTTTGTCGTGATGTCGCCGCGGCCCACGACCACGGGCACCCCGGTGTCAGCGGTGTACATGAGGAGATCTCCCGAGACATCGACGTGCACTTCGGAAATCCTCCGGTAAAGCCCGTCATGCAGTTGCCGGGCGGCCATCACCAGAAGCAGCGCCTCGCGAATTGCCGGGTGTGTGAGCCGCCTTCCGGTTTCGCAGGATTGGACTTTCGCTACGCCTGTAATGATCGGGAGATCAAAGGCGTCTTCCGACCGGATCACCGGCATCAACATGCCTTCGGCATCCACATAAAACGTGTTGTGTGCGGCAACAACTGCCACCGGCGTCCGTTCCTCCACCTGGATGAGGATGCGATCCGGGGGATCCCGGTGCACCGCAACGTCCCGGACAAATGGGTTCCGGCGCACGCGGTCGCGCACTTCAGCCAGCTGGACATCATACAAGCGCTGGTCCATGGGCACGGCCGCAAGGTGGAAAATATCAGCGGACGGAACGATCCGCGTTCCCTCGATGCGGACACCAAGTACCGGGAGCCTGTCCATCCAGATGCGGGCTCCGATTGCAGCGCCGATGATCACCAGTGCCAGCAGGAGAAGTACGAGAAGCTCCGGGCCGCGCCGCGCCGCATGCGGTGCTGGAGATATTGTCCGTCGTGTACTCACTGTGCCGCTTTCAGTTTGCCAATGAACTCTTCACCAAACCGCCATATATCTCCGGCACCCATCGTGATGATGATGTCACCCGGTTGCTTCATCTCCATCAGAAACGCCGGTACTTTGGCCTTGTCTGGGAGGTATACGACATGCTTATGGCCGACTTCCTTTGCGGCATTGACGATCAATTCGCCGCTGACGCCCTGTATGGGTTCCTCGCGTGCCGGGTAGACATCGGTGACGACCAGGATGTCGGCGTTGAAGAACGACCGGCCGAACTCGTCGTAGAAATCGCGCGTCCGCGAATACAGGTGCGGTTGAAACACGCATATCACGCGCTTTCGCCATCCCGCCTTCACTCCTGCCAGGGTCGCCTTGATTTCCGTCGGGTGGTGGGCATAGTCGTCTACGACCATGATATCTCCGATTTCCGCCTTCACCTCCCAGCGGCGGAAAACGCCCGTGAATTTTTCGATTCCAGCCTTGACCTGTGCAAACGGCACGCGGAGTTCCAGCCCGACTGTGATGGCCGCCAGGGCATTCTGGACGTTGTGCTTGCCCGGGATCTGCAGCTCCACATCGCCCAATTCGCGCCCGTTCTGTAGTACCGTGAAGCGCGTCCGGTTCTGTTTGTGGGAGATGTCCACCGCCTGCAAATCCGCCTGGCTGTTCAGGCCGTAGGTGATGATTTTCTTCTTGATCTTCGGCATGATATCCTGCAGCGCAGGCTCATCGAGGCAAAGAACGACAAATCCGTAGAAGGGGACTTTGCCCGCGAATTGAATGAACGCCGATTTGATGTCCTCCAGATCGCGATAACAGTCAAGATGATCGGTTTCGAGCGTCGTCAGGACCGCGATGGTGGGAGTGATCGACAGGAACGAACGGTCAAACTCATCCGCCTCGACGACGATGAACTCCCCTTTTCCCATCCGTGCGTTGGACCCCGCCAGTCCATGCAGGCGGCCACCCACTATCACGGTGGGATCCACTCCGCCTTCCATCAGCACGAGACTGACCATGGAGGTCGTCGTGGTCTTTCCGTGCGTTCCGGCGATGCCGATGCCGTATTTCAGCCGCATGACTTCTGCCAGCATCTCGGCACGGCGGATGACAGGAATCTTGCGTTGGTGCGCAATGACGATTTCCGGATTGTCGGGCGGGATGGCCGACGAGTATACGATGGCATCGACGTCGGGATCGACATTTGACGCTTGGTGGCCGATCGAGATCTGTGCCCCGAGCGCAATGAGGCGATCGATGTTGTCGTTGCCCGCACGGTCCGATCCCGTTATGGTGAAGCCCTGGTCAATCAGAATTTCCGCGATGCCGCTCATGCCGATGCCGCCGATACCAACGAAATGGAGTTTCTTGATGGAAGTGAACATGCGTCTATTCTCTCTGTCGCTGTATCGTTACCGGTCCGTAATCCGGGGCCGTCGCCACACGCGCCGCTTGCGCCGGGGAACACGCGTCGCAATGGCCTGCATTTCCTGCACAAGTTCTTTTTCCCGCTCATAGCGTCCGACGCGGATACGGTAGGCACGCCGTTTATCGTTCAGTTTTATCAGGATCACCTGGAAACGGCCGCTGGTCTGCACGCCGGCTTCGCGGCCGATGTGCATCCACTCGATGTCCCCGATGGCGATGCGGCGTTCATCCCACCGGTGTTTGAAGATGACTGCATCCTGGGTGATGATCAGGCGACGGTTGCGCGCCATGTTGAGCAGTAACGTCACAAATGACATTACCACAAAGAAGACAATGACATACAGCAATGGATCACGCAACACGTACTTGAACTCGGCCTCGACAAAATTGCCGCGGATGCCGCCGTACACAATCAGCGTGAGAAGATAGATGAGCGCTGATTGATAGTAGAAGTCGAGTTTGTACTTGAATATTTTTTCCTCATCCGCCATGGTATCGTCACATAAGTTTCAGAACTGCATCCGCGATGGTCCGCGCAGCGTCAGGCAGTGCCAGCGCCCGCGCGGCCGCACCCATCGCCTCTCTGCGTTCGGGATGCGCGAGAATCTCCCGGATTTCCTTCCCGAGCCGTTCCTTTGCTTCCGAGTCGGGGATGAGTACCGCCGCACCGGCGGCGGCAAGCGTCCGGGCATTCAACGTCTGATGATCCGCCGCGGCATAAGGATACGGTACAAGCACCGCCGGCAATCCTGCACAGAGTACTTCTGCCAGTGTCGACGCCCCGGCCCGGCACACAGCCAGATCCGCCGCCGCATAGGCCAGGGGCATCTCTTCCAGGAATCCACGGAGGTGGACACCCTCACTTCCGGGCAATACGGCGACGCGTTGTTGCACCCGCACCAGCTCCGATGCGCCGGTCAACCAGAGTATCTGCACATCCGGCCGGCTCAACAGGTCCGGCGCGGCAAGCAGCGCATCGTTGATGGATGCCGCGCCCTGGCTCCCGCCAATGACAAGCACGGTGTGCCGACCGGGAAGAAGCCCGAGCCGCTCCAGGCTCTCCGGCCGCGCCAGCGTTCCGACGGCGGCCCTGACGGGAGTGCCGGAAAGAAATACCCCATGGCTCCGCCGGAGAAACTTCCTCGTCGCTTCAAACGCAATGTGCACTTCGCGAACGCGACCCGCCAGCAAACGGGTGGTAATCCCCGGATAGCTGTTTTGTTCCTGCACTACGGTCGAAATCCCCAGGAGCGTCGCCACGAACACCGGCGGCCCGGACACATACCCTCCCGTGCCAACCACAACCGCCGGGCGGAAACGGAGCAGCAACACCAGGGACTGCAACAACGAAACAACCAGCTGCAACGGGAACAACAGCGTCCCGATCGACATACGACGGCTGAATCCGGCAATCCATATGGTAGTAAACGGAAAACCATGAGCCGGTACGATCCGCGCTTCAATGCGTCCGCGCGTACCTACAAACACCATCTCCAGATCCGGCGCTGTCCGCTGCAATGCCTCGGCAATAGCCAGGGCGGGGAACACGTGACCACCCGTTCCTCCGCATGCAAACAGCACCCGCCGTGGCATGCTCAATAGACCTTTCCCACTGCCGGTGCGCGGTGCGCGTGCAGCGGCACAGTTCCATCCGTACCCGCCGCCTGCCGCGGGTAGAGATCGGTCTGCGCGGAGATGTTCAACAGCACGCCGATCATTATGGAACTCACGAGCATGGATGATCCGCCATAGCTGATGAACGGCATCGGCAAACCTGTCGTCGGAAGTACGCCGAGCGTGACACCGGCATTCACCAGAGCGTACAGCGTGATGCTGCAGGTGATGCCGAGGGCCAGATACCGTCCGAATTCATCCTGTGCATGATTCGCGATTTTCATGCCGCGCACCAGGATTACCAGGAAGATTGCAAGCACCGCAATCGCACCCAGCAATCCGTACTCTTCGCCGATAATGGGATAGACGAAATCGCCGTACGGTTCCGGAAGGAACAGGTCTCGCTGCCTGCTGTTTCCCGGCCCAAGGCCGAGCAGACCACCGTTGGCAAATCCGATCAATCCCTGGAAAACCTGGTGGTTGATTTTGGTCACGCCGGATTCAGTGAAGACCCCCCGGACGAAATCCAGAACCCGTGTCATCCTGTATTCCGCGCTGACCATGTACACCAGCAGGGCGGGTATCAACCCGCCTAATGTCAAACCTAGATGGCTCAGTTTCACGCCGCCGAGAAACAGCATTATGATGCTCACGGCAAAAATCATGGTTCCCGTGCTGAATCCGGGCTGGACCAGCACCAGGGCGGTCACCACACCGATCCAGATCATCAACGGGAGATATCCCTTCTTGAGATCCCTCACACGTTCTCCGCGCAGCGACATCAACAGTGCGAGATGGACAATGAGGGCAAAGCGGGCAAACTCCGAAGGCTGCAGGCCGAAGTTGCCGATGCGAAGCCATCGCGCCGCGCCGTGCACCTCGCCTCCCGTAAGCCGGGTGACAACGAGCAGCAACACAACCGTGATCAACAACGGTTTTGAAATCTTCTTCAGCAGGTGATAATCCACCTTCATCGCAATAAGCATGACCAGGAACCCGGCAATCACCTTCTCGGCATGGCTCCCCAGCAGCCGTCCGCTCTCGCCCCACCGCTGCAGTGCGTAACTGGAGCTCGCGCTGTATACGATGCCCACGCTCATGACCATCAGGAAGAGCGCCGCAATCAGCGTGATCAGGTCGATATGGTTCTTCCGTACTTTAGAGGTCCACATACTCATGCACCCGGAAGTGCGCACACAATTTCTTTGAACACCCTGCCCCGGTGTTCGTAGTTGTCAAACCAATCAAACGATGCACAGGCCGGCGACAGCAACACGATGTCGCCACGTGCCGCACGTCCGGCTGCCAGGCGCACCGCCTGTTCCATTGATGCCGCCGTATCCACCGGCACGATGTCAGCGAAGGACGACTGCACCTTGTCGGCTGATTCGCCGATGGCGATGATGGCCTTGACATGGTTCCGGACGGGGTCCCGGAGCCGCCCGTAGTCGTTCCCCTTGTCGCGCCCGCCCAGAAGAAGAACCAGCGGCGCCGTGTAACTCTGCAAGGCATACCAGACCGAATCCACATTGGTCGCCTTGGAGTCGTTGACGTAGGTGACCCCGTCAACCGTCCGCACCATTTCCAGGCGGTGTTCCACGCCCTTGAAGTCGCGCAGCGTTGCGCGCACGGATGCCGTGCTTACCCCCATAACCTGTGCTGCCAGCGTGGCTGCCATGGCATTGTACAGGTTGTGCGTTCCGGGAATGCTGATCTCGTCCGCTGCGATGACGTCCGTGCGCCGTCCGTCGATGGCCGTGGTAAGTGTGCCTTCTGCCAGCCAGGCTCCCTCCCTCAACGTGTGCCGGACGCTGAAGGGCAGACGAAGCACCCCGGCCGGCAGACGTTCCTCCACCGCCTGCCGTGTGACTTCATCATCATCATTGTAAATCACGGTGTCTCCCGCACGTTGCTGCGCAAACAGTCGGCACTTGCTGGCTATATATTTTGAGAAATCATGATCGTACCGGTCCATATGATCCGGTGTGATATTCAGCAACACCGCAACGCGAGGGCGGAAAGCTGCCACATGATCCAGTTGAAAACTGCTCACTTCCAGGATCGCTGTGTGCCCGGGCGTCATACCGCCCACCACATCAGCGAACGCCGGATCGATGTTGCCTCCCACCACCACGGGTTTCCGGGCATCTTCGAATATCCGCCCGCACAGAGTCGTCGTCGTGGTCTTGCCGTTGGTACCCGTGATTGCCACAATCGGACCGGGGCAGAACCAGCTTGACACTTCAAGCTCGCTGACCACCGTGATGCCGCGCTGGAGCGCCTGCTGCACCACGGGTACCGTGTCCGGCACGCCTGGGCTGATGACGATAATCTCGGCATCGAGAAGCTGCGCGCTGTGACCGCCGAACTCATAGCGTACCCCGAGCTGCTCCAGGGCGCGGGCTGCATCCGGCTTCTTCTCTCGGGGCGCATGGTCGCTGACGAACACAGACACGCCCGCACCATGCAGCAGGCGGGCCACCGCCACGCCGCTCACCGCAGCCCAACAGAAGGCGAGGCTAACCGGATTG